>NZ_JBAKHR010000039.1:0-16312 GCF_036902955.1 Micromonospora sp. CPCC 205558 | reverse complement strand
ACCATCCAGCTCGCGCACGAGGGCGAGCTTGACCGCGGCCAGGCGTTGCTCGAGCCGGTGCGCGGCATCGAGGGCCGCCACGAGATGGTGCTCCGGAAGAGCCCACGCCGACGCGTCGAGGCACTCGGCGATCGCCGCCTCGGCCTGCGCCAACTCCTCCACCATGGACCGACAATAGAACAGGTGTCCGACACTTTCGAGCTCGGTTGGTGGAAATGAGGGGCCACCCGTCGCGCATCTCATACCGGGCATGGTGGTGCGCGTGTCAGGTGTCGCAGGTTCGGGCCGGGGATGAGCAGCACGGCCGCCGCCGGCGTACACCTCGACGAAGGGCAGGATGGTCGTCGCCAGGTCTGGCTCAGTCGCTGATGCCGTCGACGAGGCGTTCGGTGGCTAGGCAGGAGACGAGGCAGCGTTCCTTGGCGTCGCCGTTCAGCTGGGCGGTCCAGTCGGTGAGACCGCCATCGCCGATCTCCAGGTCGCCGTCGAGGAGGCTGACCCGTAGGGCGCACCCGGTGTAGTAGCCGCGACCGCGGGTGCGTTCCGGCTCGTCCACGAGCGGCACCGTACCCCCGGCGAGCGCCGGTCGAACGGTGTCGGCCAGCCGTTCCCGGACGGGCCGGTCGTCGAAGGTCGTGACGTGCAGCTGAGGTGCAGCGGTGCCCGCGAACTCGGCGAGGACGCTCCGCCAGTAGCTGAGGTGCCGGACCAGCAGCCGGGCCTCGGTCCCGCCCGAGCCGGTGTCCCGGGCGCTGGACACCAGGGCGAAGAGCCGGAAGTGCGCCGACGCGGCGCTGCCGAAGTCCTGCGCCCGCAGCACCCGATGGACAGCGGCCAGGTGCACCTCGCTCTGTTGACGGCGACGCACTGCCGCCTCGATGGCGAGGGCGTTGGTGGGATCGCTCAACACCTCGCTGGCGCGCATCGTGGTGACGACCCTGTTCTGGCTGACCGGTGCGACCGCCGAGCAGGTGCCGACCGGTACGACCGGAGACAACTCGACTCCGGCGACGTCGGTCGGCAGCAGCTCCCACATCCGGGCCTCCACCCGAGCGAGCACGCGCGGGTCCGTGCCGGCCGGGCGAACGAAGCGGTCCTCGCGCCAGCGGCGTACCACCTCGGACGGGCGCGCGGTCGACGCCCGATCGCGGGCCACGGTCAGCAGCAGACTGCGCAGGTCCGCAGCGGACAGCCCGGCCAGCGCGGTCCGCGTCCCTGCCGGCATCGCCGCCCACACCCGACGCTCCGCGTCGGCCAGTTCGCCGCCATCCATGGCCCTCACGATGGCCTACGTGCCGCGCCGGAGCCACCGGGTTTGGTGCGGGGGCGGGGGCGGATGAATCGTCTACGACATCAGCTCGAAAGCACCGTGGAACAAGGGTTGACGGCCGTCTATGATCTCCCGACGGCGCTGGACCATGACGGGGGATGGGCATGATCAAGGCGGTCTTCTTCGACGTCGGTGGCACGATCCTCGACGAGTCCCGTGAGTTCGCGGAGTGGGCCGACTGGCTCGGCGTGCCCCGGCACACGTTCTCGGCGGTCTTCGGCGCAGTGGTCGCCCGAGGTCTGGACTTTCAGGAGACGTTCCGGGCTTTCCGGCCCGACTTCGATTTCGCGGTCGAGGTGGAGCGCCGGGCCGCCGCCGGTCAGCCGGAGACGTTCGGCGCGGAGGACCTCTACCCGGACGCGCGAGGCTGCCTGACCGCCTTGCGGGCTCAGGGCCTGTTGGTGGGCCTGGCCGGTAACCAGCCGGCCCACGCCGAGTCGACGCTGCGCGCTCTCAACCTCGCCGTGGACGTGATCGGCACCTCCCACGGTTGGGGTGTGGCGAAGCCGGCACCGGCGTTCTTCGAGCGGGTCGTCGACGCGGGCGGTGGTGTCGCGTCGTCGATCCTGTACGTGGGGGACCGGCCCGACAACGACGCCGGTCCGGCCCTGGCGGCCGGGATGAAGGCCTGCCTGATCCGGCGCTCCCCGTGGGGGCACATCCTCGACATCCCGGCCATGTCCGAGCGGTGCCTGTTCCGGATCGACTCGCTGGACGACCTCCCGAGCCTGGTCGCGAAGCACAACGCGGCCGGCGGTTGACCCGCCGACCGCGTGTTCGTGCCGTCCTGGTGGCCACCTTCCCCTGGCGGCCACCAGGACGGGGGTCAGGTCAGCGAGCAGGCCGCGCCGTTGACGGTGACCAGGCCGGGGCTCGGGTTGGCGCCGCCGGCTGTCGTCGCGTTGAAGCCGAACATCACCGAGCCGCCGGGCGCGATCTTGGCGTTGTGTGACTCGTTGCGCGCGGTCACCGTCGCGCCGGACTGGGTGACCTTGGCCAGCCACGCCTCGCGTACCCGCTGGTCGCCGGTGAACGCGAACCGCACGTTCCAGCCGTTGACGGCGGTGGCACCCGTGTTCTGGATGGTCAGCTGCGCGGTGAACCCGGTACCGCCCTGCCAGGCGCCGTAGTTGGTGTAGCGCGCCGTGCAGGTGGCGGCTGGCACCGCGCCGGCGTCACCCTGGTCGGCCAGGAACGAGGAGATCCAGGCCAGCGCCGAGTTCCAGTTGATCGCTACCTCGTTCGTCGAGTACGAGTTGATGTCGTCGACGTAGCAGAACATCGGCTCGCAACCGGCCAGCAGCTGCGCCACGAACGGGTCCTGGAGGGCCGCGTTCGGGCCACCGGCGATCGAGCCGGCCGGTGGCCGGGGCATGCTCGGGTTGAGCTGGTGGCCGAAGATGCGGCTGTGCTGGTTCTGCGCGGCGTGCTCGCCCCAGCCGGTGACGTAGGAGATGTTCAGGGCGTTGCGACCGAGGATGTAGTCCATGGCCTGCACGGCACCGTCGCGGTAGACCGGGTTGCGGGTCAGGTCGAAGGCGGTGGCCAGCACCACGGCGTTGTTGATGACGTTGCCATTGCCACCCCAGAAGTAGCTGTTGGCGTCACCCGGCATCGGCAGCCCGTACGCCTGGCGGCGCAGCTCGGCGAGGTACGTGTCGGCGGCCGTGGTGACCGAAGCGCGAACCCGGGCCAGGTCGGCGGCGGGCAGACCGTTCGGCACGGTGGCCAGGTCGAGACGGCCCAACGCGGCGACGCTCTGCCAGCTGAAGCCCCGTGCGTCGAACACGTTCCCGGTGTGGTGCGGGGAGGCGGTGAGGTCGGCCAGGTAGTTCTGCGCCCCGGTGGTCAGGTACAGCTCGGCCGCCGCCCAGTAGAACTCGTCGGTGACGTTGCTGTCGTCGTACGCGCCGCCGCCGTTGCCGTCGGTCGGGCTGGCGTACACCGCCGGGTGGGCCTTGGCCGCGGCGTAGGCCGTCTTCGCGGCGGTGCCGCAGCGGGTCGCGAACGCCGCGTCGTAGGGGGCGAAGAGCCGGGCGCACTGGGCGGCGGTGGCGGCCATGTTGAGGGTGGCCGCGGTCGACGGTGGGTGCAGCTCGCGTGGCTGCGGGTCGTCCTGCGGGGCGAGCGGCAGCCCGGTCCAGTTCTGATCGTGGATCTTGTGGTGGACCATGCCGGCGAGCGGCTTGCCGGCGGGCACCTGCATGCGCAGCAGGAACTCCAGCTCCCAGCGGGCCTCGTCGAGGATGTCCGGTACGTCGTTGTCGCGCTCGGGCACCCGCAGCGTGCCGTCGGCGAGTTCGGCGCCGCCGTTGGCGGTGGCCGCCGTCCTGGTCCGCTCGAAGGTGTTCAACAGCTGGTAGGTGGCGATGCCGCCGTTGACCACGTACTTGCCGTGGTCGCCCGCGTCGTACCAGCCGCCGCGCACGTCGAGGGAGTAGTCACAGACACCCGGCTGGCAGGGCACGTTGGTGTCGCCCTGGTTGGGTGCGACGCCGAGGTGGCCGGCGGGTCGGGCGTACTCGTCGCCGATCAGGTCGCCGTCGATGGCGATGCCGCTGCGCTGGGCGTAGAAGAACTGCAACGAGTCGGAGCGCAGCTGGTCGTAGAGGGCGCCGGAGATGTCGAACGGGTGGCTGGTCTCGCCGTCCACGGTGAGCGTGAGCCCGGTGCCGGGGGTGCGGTAGCTGGAGAAGTCGACTGTGTGCACGTTCTGCCCGGAAGCAGCGTCGACACCGCGAGTGGTGGTGGTGCCACTGGCCACGACGGCGCCGGCGGCGCTGCGCAGCTGCCAGGGCAGCGCTGCGGTGGCCTCGGTGACGACGGTGGCGTTCTTCGGGCCGCCAGGCAGGTAGCCGACCTGGTTGACGCGCACCCGTGGCCCGGTGTCCGGCACGTACGGCTCGGGCGGCTCGCCGCCGCGCAGCGAGACGTCGTCCAGGCAGATGGTCTGCGCCTGGGCGGCACCGCCGACCTGGAAGATCAGTTGGGCGTTGGGGTTGTCGTCCGGGACGGTGAAGGTCTGCTCGACCCGCTGGAGGGTGCCGGTGGCTGTGGCGTCCACGGCCGCGTACGTGGTGTAGGGGGCGCTGCCGAGCTGCAACACGGCCTTGACCGCGGCGCCGGGAGTGGCGGAGACCGCGAAGCCGAGGGTGTATTCGGCGCCGGCGATCAGCGGTACGCCGTCCTGGCCGATGCCGGCGTCCCACGGGTTGGCCAACCCGCCCGCGACGGTGGTGCAGAGCTGGCCGTCGGTGACCGCCAGCGGGCCGGTGCCGAAGGAGAACCAGGGGCTCACCCCGGCGCTGAAGTCGCCGTTGTCGATCTGCTCGGGGGCGTCCGGTGGTGGGTCGGCGTGGGCCGCGCCGGCGCCCGCGCCGGTGAGGGCCAGAGTGGTCGTCGCAGCCAACAGGAGGCGGCGTCGGGATGGCGTCACGGGGAGTCCTTCCGGGACGGAAAGTGGGACGTGGTGGTGGCACTGTGGTGCGGGAAATTCTGGGAGCGCTCCCAGTTGTCGGCTCGATGTTTCCAGCGTCGGTACGCCATGTCAATTGATCTGGTTGGATGGGTTCGGGCATTCGACGAGGGCGGTCAGCCCGGCGGGTGCCTCCGATGTGCCGCCACCCCGGACGTGAGATTGGCCGCGCCACGCGCCGTCGTCCTGATCTCCTAGAGACAACTGCGCCCTTCGCCTGGCAGGCTGCCTCCCATGACCCTGAAGCTGCGTTCCGTGGGAACGAGCGACCGTGGGCTGATCCGCAGCGGAAACCAGGACGCCCTGCACGCCGGCACCTGGCTCGTCGCCGTCGCCGACGGCATGGGCGGGATGGCCGCCGGCGACCTGGCCAGCGCCCTCACCATCGACGCGGTCGCCCCGCTGGACGTGGAGACACCCGAGGACGCCCTGGTGGCCGCGCTCGAGGGCGGCATCGCGTTGGCCACCTCCCGGATCCGACAGGCGGTCGCCGAGGATCCCGAGCGCCAGGGCATGGGCACCACCCTGACCGCCCTGCTCTTCGCCCGTACCGGCAGCTGCCTGGCCCTCGCGCACGTCGGCGACTCCCGCGCCTACCTGTTCCGCGAGGGCGTGCTCAAGCAGGTCACCCGGGACGACACGTTCGTCCAGATGCTGGTGGATCAGGGCGTGATCACCGCGGAGCAGGCCAGCAGCCATCCGCGCCGCGCCGTGGTCACCCAGGCGTTGCAGGGCGAGGAGGTCTCCCCGTCGTACGCGACGATGGTGCCCCGGGCCGGCGACCGGTGGCTGTTGTGCAGCGACGGCCTCTCCAACGTGGTCCGCCCGGACACCCTCACCGAGGTGCTCAGCGGCTATCCGGACCGGGGGGCCTGCGCCGGCAAGCTGATCGACCTGGCCCTGCACGCCGGTGCGCCGGACAACGTCACGGTCGTGGTGGCCGACGTCGTCGAGGAGTAGGCCGGCGCTCAGCGCCGACGTGGCGTGGCGTGCCGCGTGGGTGTCGCCGTCCCCGGATCCTCCGGCCACGGGTGCCGGGGATAGCGCCCGCGCAGCTCGGAGCGGACCTGCGGATAGCCGGTACGCCAGAACGACGCCAGGTCGGCGGTGACCGCCACCGGGCGGCCGGCGGGGGAGAGCAGGTGCAGCAGCACCGGCACCCGACCGTCGGCGATGCGGGGGGCCGCCGGCCAGCCGAACGTCTCCTGGAGCTTCACGGCGAGCACCGGCGCGGCCGGGTCGCCGTAGTCCAGCCGGATCCGAGAACCACTCGGCACCTCGATCCGCTCCGGGGCCAACTCGTCGAGGCGGGCGGCCTGCGCCCAGGGCAGCAGCCGGCGCAGCGCCGACGGCACGTCCACTCGCGCCAGGTCGGCCCGGCGTCGCGCGGCGGCCAGCTCCGGGCCCAGCCAGGTCGGCGCGGCGTCGAGCAACGAGTCGTCGTCGACCTCCGGCCACGGCTCGCCCAGGTGGTGCCGGAGAAACGCGAGCCGCTCGCGCAGCGCCCGCGCCGCCGGCGTCCAGGGCAGCAGCCCCAGCCCGTCCTGGCGCAGGCCGGTCAGCAGTGCGGCGGCCACCTCCGCCCGGTCCGGCCGGTCCAGCCGCCGTTGGACCAGCTCGATCGCGCCCAGCCGGGTCACCTCCCGGGCCACCACGTCCCCGTCGAACCAGCCGACCTCGCGGCCCGTGCGCAGCAACCGGCCGGCTGCCTCCCGGGCCGTCGCCTCGTCCACCGGACAGGCCCGGCGGATGCGGGCCGACGGCGCGCCGGGGGTGCGGTCCGCGACCGCCACCGCCAGCCAGTCGGACCCGGCCAGCCCCGAGCCGGCTGCCAGCTCCGCGGCGGTCCCGCCGGTCATCAGGTACGCCGAACCGCCCGGCCGCCGCACCCGGGCCAACCGTTCCGGGTACGCAAGGCCGACGAGCAGCCCGGCGGCGAGATCGTCGCTCAGCCCACCCGGACCGGGGTTGCCGGCGGCGTCGGCGCGGCCCTTCGCCGGGGCGCCGGTCGGCAGCGCGGCGCGCAGCCGGCGTACCTCGGTCCGCCAACGGGCGGTCGCGCCGGCGTCCACGCCGGTGCGCAGCCGACGCCAACCGGCGACCAGATCGTCACCGGGGCCGGCCGCGCTCTCCTCGGCGAGCAGGGCGACCACCTCGGCGGCCCGGTCGGCGCCGACCCGGCCGGCGCCGTCGAGCAGCGCCCGGGCCAGCCGTGGGTGTGCCCCGGCGGCGGCGATCGACCGCCCCCGCGCCGTGATCCGACCGTCGGTGTCGACCGCGCCCAGGGTCTCCAGGGTGTCCCGGGCCACCGTCATCGCGGCGGCCGGCGGGGCGTCGGGCAACGCGAGCCCGACGCCGTCCGGTCGGCCCCAGGCGGCCAGCTCCAACGCGAAGCCGGTCAGGTCGGCGGTGGCGATCTCCGGCTCGGCGCGGGCGGGCAACCGCTCGTGGGTCGCCGCCGACCAGCAGCGGTAGACGTACCCGGGGGCCTCCCGGCCGGCCCGGCCGGCCCGTTGGGTGGCGGCGGCCCGGGAGACCGGCACGGTGACCAGCGCTCCCAGCCCACGGGCCAGGTCGATCCGGGGCACCCGGGAGAGCCCGGCGTCGACCACGATCCGCACGCCCGGGACGGTCAGACTGGTCTCGGCCAACGCGGTGGCCAGCACCACCCGCCGTCGGTCCGCACGACGCAGAGCGGCGTCCTGCTCGGTGCCGCGTTGCCGGCCGTGCAGGGGCAACAGCGCGACCGTGTCGCGAAGGTCGGTCAGCCGGCCGGTGACCGCCGCGATCTCGCCGGCCCCGGGCAGGAAGACCAGCACGTCGCCGTCGTGCTCGTGCAGCGCCCGCCGGACGGTGGCGGCCACGTGGTCGAGCAGGGCGCGGTCCACCGGCCCGGCCCCGGGCGGGGTGATGGGGCGTGCCGGGGGCGCCCAGATCCGCTGTACCGGATGCAACGCCGAGTCGGCCCGCACCACCGGGGCGGGGGTGGGCCCGCCCAGCAGTGCGGCGAACCGGTCGGTGTCCGGGGTCGCCGACATCGCCAGCAGCCACAGGTCCGGCCGGAGAGTGGCGCGCGCCTCCACGGTGAAGGCCAGCGCGAGGTCGGCGTCGAGTTGGCGTTCGTGGCACTCGTCGAGCAGCACCGCACCCGTGCCGGGCAGTTCCGGGTCGTGGTGCAGCCGGCGGACCAGCAGGCCGGTGGTGACCACCTCGATCCGGGTGGCGGGGCCAACCCGGCGTTCGCCGCGTACCGCGTAGCCGACCCGCTCACCGACCCGCTCGCCGAGCAGCTCGGCCATTCGCCGGGCAGCGGCCCGCGCCGCCACCCGGCGAGGTTGGGCGATCACCACCCGACCGGTCACCCGGTCGGCCACGGCCAGCGGCGCGAGGGTGGTCTTGCCGGTGCCCGGCGGGGCCACCAGCACGCCGGCGCCGGCCGCGTCCAGTGCCGCGACCAGAGCCGGCAGCACCGGACGGACCGGCAGGTCGAGGGTTACGTCGGAGAGCACGGCCCAGTCTCGCACCGGCCCGGGTGGGTCAGGACCGACGGACCTCGCCGACGCCGAGCACGAAGGCCCGCCAGGCCACCGCACCGAAGGCGAGCACCGGGCCGGAGCGGTCCTTGCTGTCCCGGACGGCGACCTGACCGTCGACTGTCGCGACCTCCACGCAGTTGCCGTTGCCGCTGCTGCGCGTGCTGGTGCGCCAGTCCGCTCGGGTCAGGTCGTACGCCGTCATCCGCGGTACCTCTCGTCTGCGTCGGCGTGCCGCAGACGCGGTCACGCAAAGTTACGAGAAGCCTGCACAAGACGGGTCAACGACGCCGTCGGATCGAGCGCCATCCGGCACAGCTCCTCGTGCAGAAGGCTATACCCGAGCACATGATCGGCTTCCTCCAGCGCCAGTCCCATCGTGAGGTTATCCAGGTAAACCACGGACGCGTCAGCGGCTTCGGCGAAGTTGAGGATCACGTACGGGGTGCTCATGGCCGGATGCCCGCCGGCCGCGAATGGAAGTACCTGAATTGTTACGTTGGGTAGTTGCGCGATCTGGCTCATGTGGACCAGTTGTGCGGCCATCACCGCGGCGCCGCCGACCGGGCGCAGCAGCACTGCCTCATTGATCACCACAGACAGGTCGACCGGGTCGTCACGGCGCAGCACCTCCTGCCGGCGCAGCCGGGCGGCGACCTTGCGCTCCAGCCCGTCCTCGCCGGCGGTGCGCCGGAAGATCTCCCGGGCGTACGCCTCGGTCTGCAACAGCCCGGGCACCGACTCGGCCTCGTACGTGCGCAGCGCCGCCGCCTCGGCCTCCAGCCCGACGTAGAACTCGAACCACTCGGGGAGCACGTCGCTGTAGTTCTGCCACCAGCCCCGCTGCTGCGCCCCCCGGGCGATCTCGATCAGCGCTTCGGCATCCGAACCGGTCACCTCGTAGAGCGCGAGGGCGGCCCGGACATCGCGCGGCTTGATGCCGATCTGCGCGGTCTCGATCCGGGAGAGGTTGCTCTTCGACATGTCGAGCTGGCGGGCGGCCACATCGAGCGTCATGCCCGCGCGTTCCCGAAGTTGGCGGAGTTCCCGGGCGATGCGGCGTCGTCGCACGGTCGGGCTGGCGGCGGGACGGTTGGTGGGGGTGGCGGTCACCGTCCGAGTCTGCCACGACAAGATCCGCAGGTCGGCCCTGCACAGAGTGCAACTTTCAAATCTGGGAGTTGCATTGCAGTAGCTGTGGGTGCATCCTTTCCCGGTCGCGATCACTGTGGACACACCTGTGCGGGAGGACCGTTGCTCATCGCCGACGAGTTCTTCCTGATCGCACACAACGACAGTCGTGGCAAGGCCAAACTGCACCCGGCGGCGACCGGGCTCGGGCTGGCTGGCGGGCTCCTCGGCGAGCTGATCCTTTATGGACACATCACGGTGATGGCCGGGCAGGTCACCGTCATCGACCGGCGCCCGCCGGCCGACGCGCTGGCGCACACGGTGCTGGACCAGTTGATCGGTGAGTCCCAGCACCGGGAGCTGAACACCTGGCTGAGCTTCCTGGCGCAGAGCGCGACGACCTCGGTGGGGGAACGGCTGGCCCGCGCCGGGGTGCTGCGCCGCCAGGAGAGCCGGCGGCTGCTGCGTACCACGGTCAGCTATCTGCCGATCGACCTCAACGCGGTGGCCTGGCCGGCCACCCGGCTGCGGGCCCTGCTGGACCGGCCGGACCCGCCGGGCGTCCCGGACGCCCTGCTGCTCGGCCTGGTCGTGGCCGCCGGGCTGACCCGCGAGGTGCTGTGGAGCGCCGGCCCACGAGCCCACCACCGGCTCAACGTCCTCATCCCCGCGCTGCCGGCCCCCCTCAAGGAACTCGTCGGGCACACCGAGGCCGCCGTCGGCGCCGCCGTGCTGCGCGGCATCCCCTGACCCCCCCCGGTAACCCCCAACCCTCCCCTCGACAATCGGAGTAGTCGTATGCCCCCGACATCGACAGTCGACCGACCCAGCAACGTCTCCGAAGCCCTGGCCCGAGGTCGCCTCGGCATCCCGTCGGTCATCTTCTTCGTCCTCTCCGCCGCCGCGCCGCTGACCGTGGTGGCCGGCGTCGTCACCACCGGCTACGGCGTCATCGGGGTGACCGGAATCCCGTTGGCCTTCCTGCTGATCGCCGCGGTGCTCGCGCTCTTCTCGGTGGGTTACGTGGCGATGTCCCGCAGGGTGGAGAACGCCGGCGCCTTCTACGCCTACGTCTCCCGCGGCCTCGGCCGACCGGCCGGCGTGGGCGCCGCCTGGGTCGCGCTGATCGCGTACAACGCGCTGCAGGTCGGGCTGTACGGCACCATCGGTGCGGCGGCCCAGCCGGTGCTCGACCGGCTCTTCGGCGTGGCCCCGCACTGGGCCGTCGTGGCCCTGGTGGCCTGGGCGTTGGTCGGCCTGCTCGGCCTGCTCCGGGTGGACCTCAACGGCATGGTCCTGGCCGCGCTGCTGGTCGCCGAGATCGTGGTGGTCCTCGTCTTCGACCTGGGGCAGATCAGCAACCCGGCCGACGGTCAGGTCAGCTTCGCCTCGTTCTCGCCTGACAACCTCTTCGTGCCCGGCCTCGGCGCGGTGCTGGTGCTGGCCATCCTCGGCTTCGTCGGCTTCGAGTCGGCGGTGGTCTTCAGCGAGGAGAGCAAGGACCCGAAGCGGACGGTGCCGCTGGCCACCTACCTCTCGGTGGCGATCATCGCCGGGCTGTACGCGCTGTCGTCCTGGACCATGACGGTCGCCGTCGGGCAGGAGCGGATCGTCGCCGAGTCCGGCGAGCAGAGCGTCGAGCTGATCTTCAACCTGGCCGCCGCGCAACTCGGCGACACCGTGATGACCATCGGGCAGGTGCTCTTCCTGACCTCGGTGCTGGCCGCGATGATCTCGTTCCACAACACCACGGCCCGCTACACGTTCGCGCTCGGTCGCGAGCGGGTGCTGCCGGCGGTGTTCGGGCAGACCTCGGCCCGTACCGGGGCGCCGCGGGCCGCCTCGATCGCGCAGAGCGTCCTCGGACTGCTGGTCATCCTGCTGTACGCGGTCAACGGCTGGGACCCGGTGGTCCAGTTGTTCTTCTGGGTCGGCACCACCGGCGGCTTCGGCGTGCTGCTGTTGATCGCCACCACCTCGGTGGCGGTGATCGCCTACTTCGCCCGCTCCGGCGGCGGCGAGAACGTCTGGCGGCGGGTCATCGCACCCGGCCTGGCCACCATCGTGCTCTTCGTGATCATCTGGCTGGCGGTGTCGAACTTCGCCAACCTGCTCGGCGTCTCCCCGGACTCCCCCCTGCGCTGGGCGCTGCCCGCCGCGTACCCGGTGGCTGCCCTGTTGGGTATCGGCTGGGCCCTGCTGTTGCGCAGCAACCGCCCGGACACCTACGCCCGGATCGGTCTGGGTGCGGCGAGCGCCGCCGCCGTGGTCAAGCCGGAGGCGCCAGCCGCCGTGGAGGTGACCCGGTGAGCGTGGTCATCGAGCGGCTCGGGCCGGAGGAGACCAGCCTCGTGGCGGGTCGGATCGCCGAGGCGTTCACCGTCCTGGAGGTGACGAACTGGCTGGTCCCGGACGCGAGCAAGCGGGAGGCCGTGCTGGCTGGAGACTTCGAGATCCTGGTCGGGCACGCGATGCGACACGGCATGGTCCACGCCACGGCGGACCGGGCCTCGGTCGCGGTCTGGTTTCCGTCGGTCGGCGAGCCGGCGCCGCCGCCGGCGGACTACGACGCCCGACTGGCCGCCGTCTGCGGCGAGTGGACCGACCGGTTCCAGCACCTCGACGAGCTGTTCGCGGCGAACCATCCGCACCCGGACCACCACCACCTGGCGTTCCTGGCGACCCGGCCCGACCGGCAGCGGCAGGGGTTGGGTAGCGCGCTGATGCGCCACCACCACGCCTGGCTGGACGCCAACGGGATGCCGGCGTACCTGGAGGCGAGCAGTCCGGCCGGCCGGGACCTGTACGCGAAGCACGGTTACCTGGCCGGCGAGCCGTTCCGGGTGCCTGACGGCACGCCGTTCTGGCCGATGTGGCGGGAGCCGGTCGGGCGCTGAACCAGTCGGGTCGACGCGACAGTTCCGCCAGCCGGTCGCACTGTCCCGTACACGTGACAACACTGAAAGCGAGCAGGGCCGGGTCCGTGGACCCGGCCCTGCTCGCGTGAACCGGTCAGTACGTGCCGTCGAGCTGGCCGCGCAGCTTGGTCAGCGCCCGGGTCAGCAGCCGCGAGACGTGCATCTGCGAGACGCCGATCTGGTCGGCGATCTGCGACTGGGTCAGGTTGCCGTAGAAGCGCAGCGTGAGGATCTTCTGCTCGCGCTCGTCGAGGGTGGCCAGTGCCGGGCCGAGGGCGACCCGCAGCTCGGCCAGCTCGAACTCGCTGTCCTCGCCGCCGAGCATGTCGCCCAGCTCGGTGGCGCGCTCGCCGTCGCCGGTCGGGGTGGACAGCGACACGGCGTTGTACGCGCGGGCGCCTTCCAGGCCCTCCAGCACCTCTTCCTCGGTGAGCTTGAGGTGCGCGGCGATGTCGGCGACCGTCGGCGAGCGGCCGAGGGTCTGCAGGAGCGAGCTGTTGGCGTCGGAGATGGCCAGCCGCAGCTCCTGGAGCCGGCGGGGCACCCGGATGTCCCAGGTGCGGTCGCGGAAGTGGCGCTTGAGCTCGCCGATGATGGTGGGGATGGCGTAACCGGCGAAGTCGACACCGCGCGAGGGGTCGAACTTGTCGATGGCCTTGATCAGGCCGATCGCGGCGGTCTGGGCCAGGTCGTCGTTCGGCTCGCCGCGCCCGCTGTAGCGGTGGGCCAGGTGGTTGGCGAGCGGCAGCCAGGCCTCGATCGCCCGGTCGCGCAGCGCGGGGCGCGACGGGTGGTTGGCGGGCAACGCCGCCATCGCGTTGAGCAGATCGGCGGCGCTGTCGGTGAGAGCGCGCGGGTCGAGCTTGGTGGTGGCCTTGACGGCGGTGCTCGACTGCTCGGTGATCGTTGGCGCGGTCATGGGTGGTCCTCCCTGCACCTCGTCCGCGGACAAAGAGACGTGACGCTTCGGTTTAGCTTCCAATGGGCCGTTCGGGAGTCACTTTAACCTGATCGTCTCCACAAAATCTAGCCGAAAGGTTGATGTACTTAAGGTGTGTCCGGTAGCAAAAGGGGCAAACGCTTCGGAATTTCAGCTGGCTGTGAGGATCCTTACCGGCCTCCCCGAGCCCCAGTGCCGCTGGCTGGTCGTCCGACCGGTCCAGCCGATCGGTCCCTGAGCCGCGCCGACTGGTCAACATGAAATCCGACAAGTCGGCAGGAGTGTCGACTATCCGTCGTTGTCCCGCTGGCGGGACCGGCCGTAGCGTCGCGTGTACACACCCGGTTCGGAGGCACCGTGCTCGATCCAGCCGCTCCCCAACTCGTCGTGAACAGCCGCACCCTCTACTTCAGCTGGCTGCCCGCGGATCCCGACGCCGTCGCCGCCCTGGTCCCGCCGGGGCTCTGCCCCCGCCCCGACCGGCAGGTCTTCCTCAACCAGTACATCGTCGACGACGAGACGCAGACCTCCGGCTTCGGCGCGTACTCGCTGACCTACCTCGGCGTCTCGCTCCTGGGCGTCGACGCCCCCGGCGGCCTCAACGCGGGTGGCTGGTGGACCCACTACGTCTCCTCCAGCCGCCGGGTCCGTGAGTACGCTGTCGCCCGCGGCGCCCCGGTGCTCGCCGGGCGCACCCGGATCGAGGTGAACGGCGAGGACCTGCTCTCCGAGACGGAGATCGACGGCACGACGGTGATCCGGGCGCGGTGTCGCGTGGGGGAGACCGGGCACGCGATCAGCAGCGGGCACCACCGCTACTTCACCCAGCGCGACGGCCAGCTGCTCAGCTCGGCCTACCCGTTCGTCGCCGAGCCGGTCGCCCCGTTCGAGATCGAGTCGCTGGAGTTCCTCCAGCGCAACCACCCGATGTACGCGCTGCGCCCGGCCAACCCGCTGACAATCGGCTTCGGCTACTACTCACCGCGCTCGTCGTTCGCCTACCCCGGTGGGCTGAGCGTGTACCGGGTCGCCGCGCCCGAGCCGACCCGGCCGCTTCACCAGGTGCCGGCCAGTCTCGCACGCAGCGGCCTGCCGTCCGGGTCGTAGACCAACCGGTACACCGGCAGCGCCCAGGCTCGCGTGTACCACGGCAGTCGCTCGGGGCGGTGCGGGCGCAGCCGCCCAGGCGGACGTTCACCAACCTGGCCGTCGTCGTACCACCGCTGTAGCGCGTCGGCGGCGGCGGTGACGGCCGCGACGGCGTCCGCCGGGTCCAGCAGATCGGCGTCCTCCAGGCCGTCCGGGTCACGGTCCAGGTGCTCGCGCCACAGCCGCAGTCGCAGGTCGCGGGCGAAGCTCCGCGCGCCGTCGCCCCGCCCAGCGGGGTCGGTGGGCTCCCGCTGGTCCGGAATCTCGTCGAGCACCGCACAGGACAACTCGCTGTCGTGCGTCCAGGACCGCCGGTTGAAGTTGTCACTGCCGACGCTGGCCCAGACGTCGTCGACCACACACACCTTCGCGTGCACGTAGACCGGGTCGCCGGCCGTGTTCTCCACGTCGAACACGTGCACCCGGTCCGGTGCGGCCCGCTCACACAGCGACAGCGCCTGCTCGCGCCCGACCATGTTCGGCGGCAACGCCATCCTGCCGTCCACGTCCGGGTGGCGGGGGACGATGGCGATCAGGTGCAGGTCCGGGTTGTCCCGCAGAGCGTGCGCGAACAGGTCCGCGACCTCGGTCGACCAGAGGTACTGATCTTCCAGGTAGACGAGTCGGCGGGCACGACGAACGGCTTTGGTGTAGCCCCGGGCCACGGTTCGCTCCCCGTCCGGTGCGAACGAGTAGCGGGGACGGACGGCGGGATAGGTGCGCAGCACCTGGATCTGGTGTGGACCGCAGGGTGGCGGATCCGCCGGTTGCTCGGGCAGCGGGTCGGGGCGCAGGTCCGAGCCGCGCAGCCGATCCCGCAGATACGCCATCGGGTTCTCCGAGTCCAGGGGCATCGGGTCGGTCCAGCGCTCCCGGAACAGGGTGTCCAGCGCGCCGACCACCGGACCGCGCACCGCGAGCTGCACGTCGTGCCAGGGCGGATGGGAGCCGTACCGGGGGGACATCTGCACCGGCTGCGGATCCCCGTGGTGAGCGGCGTCATCGCGACGGCTGTGGCACAGGTCGATCCCACCGGCGAAGGCGACGTCCCGGTCGGGCGCCCCCAGGTGCCGCAGCACCACGAGCTTCTGGTGATGCGAGCCGCCGCGCCGGACCCGTTGGTCCAGCAGCACCTCCCCGCCGGCCGCCGAGATCGTCTCGCTGAGGTCGCGGTTCTCCGCCTCGCTGTACGCCAGGACGTCGAGGTGCGAGCGCCAGATCAGCCCCTTGACCACCACACCGCGCTGCGCGGCCTGCGCGAAGAGCTGGGCCACGGTGGGACCGTCCGGGCGCAGCCGCTGGTCCGGGTCACCCCGCCAGTCGGTGAAGAACAGGTGGTCGCCGGGGCCCAGGGCCTCGACCTCGTCGACCAGCCGGTCGAAGTAGGCGGCACCGTGAATCAACGGCTCGGCGAGGTTTCCCGTGGTCCATACGGGTATCCCAGAAACCGGGTTGGCGCGTTCCTCTGCGGTGAGAAACCAGTCCTGCAACGGCACCGTCCAGCCCTCCTGGAGGTCGGCAACGTCCTCACGGTAGGACCCCCGCCGCGGGTCCGCACGCCAGGCCGACCGACCGGTGACCTGGCCAACGCCGTCGGAATCGACGCAAGAACAGCCGAGGAGGCCACACCATGCCCCGCGAGACGACGAATCCCGTGACCGAGAACCGCGAGCCGGCGGTGGAGAGCGAACGGGGTGCGCTGGTAGCGGTGTTGGTGATGGTGATTCTGGGCGTTGCCGGGATTTTTGCGGTCTCCTGAGGCGGGGCCGACGGCCCCCGGGGGGAAGGGGGGGGGGGGGCCGGACTCAGGGGGCCCCCCCGGGGAGGGGCGGGGGG
>NZ_JBAKHR010000038.1:0-47067 GCF_036902955.1 Micromonospora sp. CPCC 205558 | reverse complement strand
GGGTGTGGGTGGTGTGCATTCGGGCGGTCGCCGGGATTTTGGGGGCCCCCTGAGGGGCCGCCGACCCCCCGGGAGTGACGGGGGCCGTCGGCGCCGATCTCAGCGGTCCGCCGTGGTCAGGGCCGGGCGCCCTGGCCGCCGGTGTGCGGGAGCCGCTCGGTGGGGATCACGCCGAGGCGGCCGGCCTGGAAGTCCTCGAACGCCTTGAGCAGCTCGTCCCGGGTGTTCATCACGAACGGGCCGTACTGTGCCACCGGCTCCCGGATCGGCCGACCACCCATGATGTAGAGGTCCAGCGCCGGGGTGTTGCTGTCCTGCGCGGTGTCGGCGCTGAACCGCAGTGCGTCACCCGGGCCGTGCACCGCGAGCTGGCCGGTACGCACCGGCCGCCGGTCGGCGCCGACAGTGCCGCGACCGCCCAGCACGTACACCAGGGCGTTGAAGTCGGGTCGCCAGGGCAGGTCGACCTGCGCGCCCGGCTGCACGGTGACGTGCGTGATGGTGATCGGGGTGAAGGTCGAGCCCGGGCCGCGGTGGCCGGCGACCTCACCGGCGATGACCCGGATCAGCGCGCCACCGTCGGGCGTGGTGAGCAGCGCCGACTCCCGACCCCGGATGTCCTGGTAGCGGGGCGGGTTCATCTTGGCCGAGCGGGGCAGGTTGACCCACAGCTGGGTGCCGTGGAAGAGCCCACCACTCATCACCAGGTGCTCCGGCGGCGCCTCGATGTGCAGCAGGCCGCTGCCCGCCGTCATCCACTGGGTGTCGCCGTCGGTGATGGTGCCCCCACCGCCGTTGGAGTCCTGGTGGTCGAAGACGCCGTCGATGATGTACGTGACGGTCTCGAAGCCGCGGTGCGGGTGCCACGGGGTGCCCTTTGGCTCGCCCGGCGCGTAGTCGACCTCGCCCATCTGGTCGAGGTGGATGAACGGGTCCAGGTCGGTTGTCGACACCCCGGCGAAGGCGCGACGGACCGGGAAGCCCTCTCCCTCGAAGCCGCTGGGGGCCGTGGTCACCGTGCGGACCGGGCGGATCGTGGCGGCCTCGTCGAGTCGAGGCAGTCGGGGCAGGACGAGAACGTTGTCGACGCTGATCGCGGGCATGTCGAGGGACTCCTAACGTGGGGCAGGGGTGGTCGAGTTGGCCCGCGATGCCCGCAGGCGCTCGCCGAGCCGATCGAAGACCCGGGTGAGGCAGGCGACCTCGGCATCGTCGAGGTCGTCCATCAGGTGGGTGCGCACCGACGCCAGGTGGTGGGGTGCGGCTTCCCGTAGGGCGAGCAGCCCGGCGGCGGTGAGCACCGCCTCGCTGCCGCGCCGGTCGTCCGGGCAGGGCTCCTTGCTGACCAGGCCGCGGCGCTGCATGGAGGAGACCTGGTAGGTGAGGCGGCTGGGCGAGAAGATCAACCGGCTGGCCAGCTCGCCCATCCGTAGCCGCTGTCGGGGTGCCTCGGAGAGCAGGACCAGCACGTGGTAGTCGGCGAAGCTGAGGTCGCTCTCGGCCCGCAGGTCCTCTTCCAACTGGGTGTAGAGACGCTGACTGGCCTCGATGTAGGCGCGCCAGGCGGCCTCTCGGGTGCTGTCCAGGCTCTCGGTCACGCTCACGACGATAGCACTCTTTAAAAATTTAACTACCGAGGTTTGGCGTTGCCTGGGTCACTTCCTCGGCGTTCATGCGGTCGACTCATACAGCTTTGAACAAAAATCGCGGTAATCCGGCGGCGCGGAGGTCGTACGTTGTGCCAGACTCCGCCCTCGTGGAACACGTGGAACTGGCTGCCGCCGACCTGTTGCTGCGACCCTGGCGAGACGAGGACGCTCCGGCGGTGCGCGAAGCCCTCCGTGACCCGGCGATCGCCCAGTGGAACCCGCAGGGCGACGGCCCGATCGACGACGAGGTCGCGCTGCGGTGGGTGCGTCGCCGAGCCGACTGGTCCACCGGCACCCATGCCTCGATGGCGGTCACCGCGGCGGCCGACGGCAAACTGCTCGGCTCGGTGTCGCTGCACAGCATCCACGACGGCGACGCGTCCATCGGCTACTGGACGGTGCCGGCGGCACGTGGGCGTCAGGTGGCGGTGCGGGCCGTCGTGCGGCTCACCGACTGGGCGTTCGCGGACCTCGGGCTGCACCGGCTGGAGTTGTGTCACGCCGTGGCGAACCCGGCGTCCTGCCGGGTCGCCGAGCGCGCCGCCTACCCGGCCGAGGGGACCCTGCGCGAGTCGTACCGGTACGGCGACGGCCGCCGCTACGACGAGCACCTGCACGCCCGCCTCGCCACCGACCGCTAGGGCGCGGGCCGGGGACCGCACACGCCCCGACCCCGGCCGCGCCCGGTCGCCTCGGCCGTCACTCGGTGACCTTGCGGAGGAATGTCGCGAGGGCGGTCCTGACGCGGTCGATCCGCTCCGGCAGGGGCAGCGGTTCGGGCGCGGGGGGCCCGGCGTGCTTCTTGCCCCGCAGATACAGGGAGCAGGCCAGGTCGGAGCACAGGTACGTGCCCACGGAATCGCCCTGCCGTCCGCTCGGACCGGCCTTGGGGGCGGTCATCAACGAGACGCCGCCGCCGAGGTGCGTGGTCAGGCAGAACGAGCACATGCTGTGCCGCACGCGCCCTGTCTGGTGCGTCGCGGCCCGCAGCACCATCCCGGCCAGCTCGCCGTCGGTCTCGGCGACGAGATAGGCCCGTTGCGGCGCGGAGGGGTCCCGCCAGCCGAGGAAGTCGAGATCGTTCCAGGGTCGCGACTCAAGGTCGTTCGGTACAACCAGCCGCTTCGCCTCGCCCCGGCTGCAATTGACGAAGGACGCGCGGATGGCGGATTCGGTGAGAGCCAACATAGGTAGTAGCCTAGCTCTCCTAGGCAAGCGATTAACGCGGCTAGATTTGGAGTGTGTTGGATGGCACGTGCCAAGGTGACAGTCGAGCGCCTGGCGCTGGCCGGGGCCGAGCTGGCCGACGAGGTGGGCGTGGAGAACGTGACAGTCGCCGCGCTCGCCCGCCAGTTCGGGGTGAAGGACGCCAGCCTGTACTTCCACCTCAAGAACGCACACGACCTACGGGTCCGGATCGCCCTGCTGGCGTTGGCGGAGCTGGCCGACCGGGTCGCCGCCGCGCTCGCCGGACGGGCCGGCAAGGACGCGCTGGTGGCGTTCGCCAACGCGTACCGCGACTATGCGCGAGAGCACCCGGGCCGCTACGCCGCCATGCAGATCGACCTCGACCCGGAGACCGCCGCAACGAGCGCAGGCGTCCGGCACGCCGAGATGACCCGGGCGATCCTGCGCGGCTACCGGCTCTCCGAGCCCGACCAGACCGACGCGGTGCGGATGATGCACAGCACGTTCCACGGGTTCGTGAGCCTGGAGAAGACCGGCGGCTTCCGGCACACCCCGCGCCCCACCGACGACTCGTGGTCACGCACCCTGGACGCCCTCGACGTCGTCCTCAGCAACTGGCCGTCGCGCTGAGGTGCCCCAGCGCGACGGCGCCGGCTCGGTGCCGCGGCGCTACTGCATAGACTCGGTCGCGTGGATGATCTGGAGTTGGCCGACTGGCGGGAGCGGGTGGCCCGGCTGTACCTGTCCGACGTCGACCTGGCCGGCTTCCGGGCCGGCCGCGACGAACTCTTCGCCACCCACCCGCAGAGCCCGATCCCGCCGGCGGAGCGCGCCAACTTCACCGGGGTGCGCTACTTCCCGCCCAATCCCGAGGCCGTGGTCGAGGCGCCCCTGCGTTCGGCGAGCGGTGAGCTGCACATCGACACCGGCGGCCCCGACGGGGTGATCGCGTACCGGCGGGTGGCGGTTGCCGAGACACCGTGGGGGCCGTTGACCCTGTGGTGGATCGAGGCGTACGGGGGCGGGCTGTTCGTGCCGCTGCGCGACGGCACCTGCGGGCAGGGGAGCTACGGCGGAGGCCGGTACCTCACCGACACGGTCAAAGGCACCTTCGGCCGGGGGGTCCAGCTGCTGCCCGGCGACCGGGTCCGGCTGGACGCCAACTATCTCTACAACCCGAGCTGTGCCTACGACGATCGCTGGGCCTGCCCGCTGGCACCCCCGGAGAACCGGGTCGACGTGCCACTGCGCGCCGGCGAAAAGGCGTACCACGACTGAACGGCCGCCCCGGCGTGTTGCCGGGACGGCCGTGGATCGTCGCTCAGCGGGCGCTCGCCGCCGAGTTGGGCATCTGCATCCGGCCGAGCAGCTGTCGCGCCTGGTCGGCGAGCTGTGCTTCGACGGTCACCGCGTACTGGCCGGCGCGCAGTGAGCTGGCCGAGGTGAAGTCACGCTGCCCGCCCGTCATCGCGTGCGCGACCGCGCCGAACACGGCACCCCAGATCGCACCGATGACCAGCCCGACCAGGATCACGGCCAGCCAGTTGCCGACGGTGAAGATGCCGAACAACAGGCCGATGAAAAGCCCGAACCAGGCACCGGTGCCGGCGCCGAGCAGGCCGGCTCGACCGGTGGTCATTCGCCCGAGCACCGTCTCCACCAGGGTGAGGTTGGTGCCGACGATGGCACTGTGCTCCACCGGAAAGCGGTTGTCGGCCAGATAGTCGACGACCCGCTGCGCGCTCGGATAGTCCGGGTACGAGCCGATCGTCACGGTCGGTGGGCCGGTCTCCGGCCCGTGGCCGTCGCCGGCCGGTGTCGACAGGCGCCCGGTCGGCCCGGACGGAAGCAGGTCGCCACCCTGTGCGCCGGGCCGCCAGGCGGCGGTCGGCCCCGAAGCTGACGTCATGAGCATCCTCCCTCGTCAGCTCACCGGGTTCCCCGGCAGTCCGGCCGGTAACGCGTGGCCACCGTCGGGCCGGAGGGGAATGGGCGCGCACCGTCCGGGTAACCACTCGGGTGGAGAGCGGACAGATCAGCGACCACGGCTTCCTCGCCGACGGCCGAAGCGCGGCGCTCGTGGACGCCGCCGGCTCGGTGAACTGGTGGTGCCCGGGCCGGTTCGACGCCCCGTCGGTGTTCGGCCGGCTGCTCGACGACGGCGCGGGTCACTGGTCGATCCGTCCGGAGGGCGACTACAGCGTCGAACGCTGCTACCTGGAGGGCACCCTGGTGCTGCGGACGGTCTTCCGCACCGCGCAGGGGGAGGTGGCGCTCACCGACGCGCTCGCATTCGAACCCGGCTCCCGCGGTCACGACATCGGACTGCACTCGCCGCAGGTGCTGGTCCGCTCCGTGGAAGGGCTGTCCGGTGCGGTGCCGATGCGGACGCACTACCGGCCGCGTTTCGAGTACGGCCGCACCATCGCGTACCTGGTCGAGCGGGAGGACATGCTGGAGGCCGTCGCCGGCGCCGCCCGGCTCACCCTGCGGTGCGACGTGCGGATGTCCCCCATCGACGGCGAGGCCACCGCGACGTTCGTCGCCGACGCCGGCACCAAGCACAACTTCACCCTCGGGTACGCCCCGACCTACGACGCGCCGTTGCCGGAGGTGCCGGACGCCGACCAGACAATCGCCGACACCGTCGCCGGGTGGCGCTCCTGGTTGGGGGAGCACGAATACCGGGGGCTCTACGCCGAAGAGGTGCGGCGCAGCGCCCTGGTGGTGCAGGGCATGACGTACCGGCCCAGCGGTGCGGTGGTGGCCTCGGTGACCACCTCGCTGCCGGAAAAGCTCGGCGGGGACCGCAACTACGACTACCGATACGTCTGGGTCCGCGACTTCAGCCACACACTGCGGGCACTGTGGCGGTCGGCCTGCTTCGACGAGGTGGAGCGGCAGTTCGCCTGGTTGGGCCGGGCGATGGGCCGGGTCGAGGCCCAGCCGGTGCCCATCATGTACGGGGTGCTGGGGGAACGGGACCTCACCGAGCACCGACTGGACCAGCTCGGCGGCTACCGAAACAGCGTGCCGGTGATGATCGGGAACGACGCGTGGCGGCAGCGGCAGAACGACATCTTCGGCGAGACGATGGACGCCGCCTGGCTGATGCGCGACATGCTGGAGCCCTTCCACCCGGACGTCTACCACCTGCTTCGAGTGCTCGCCGACCAGGCCGTGCGGGACTGGAAGCTGCCGGACGCGGGAATGTGGGAGGAGCGCGGCGTCGAGCACCACCACGTGTCGTCGAAGGTGCAGTGCTGGGTCGCCCTGGACCGGGCGGTCCGCTTCGGTGACCGGCTCGGCGAGCCGCAGGACGTGGCCCGCTGGGCGGCCGCCCGCGACGAGGTGCGCGCGACAGTGCTTGAGCGGGGGTGGAGCGAGCGGCTCCAGTCGTACACCGGCATTTTCGAATCCGACGAGCTGGACGCGTCGGTGCTGGTCATGCCACTGGTGGGTTTTCTGCGGGCCGACGACCCGCGGATGCGCTCGACGATGCGGGTGGTGGAGCAGCGGTTGTCGCACGACGGTCTGCTGCGCCGCTGGGATGGTGACCCGGCGGCGTTCGTCATCTGTTCGTTCTGGTTGGTGGGATGTCTGGCGCTGGCCGGTGAGCGGCGTCGGGCACACGATCTGTTCCGGGCGTTGGCCGCCCGGGTCAACGATCTGGGCCTGTTCGCCGAGCAGATCGACCCGCTGACCGGGGAGCAACTGGGCAACTTCCCCCAGGCCTTCTCACACATCGGTCTGATCAACGCCGCCGGTGTGCTCACCGACGTGGAACGGGACCCGGCGCTGCGCACCCGCGGCATGCCACCGGCACACTTCACCCCGACGCGTTCCTGAGAGGGAGAATGCCGGCATGCGGTTGGTGCTCACGGCGGACACCCACGTACCGAAGCGGGCCCGGGACCTGCCCGGCCCGCTCTGGGCGGCGATCGAGGCGGCGGACGTGGTGGTGCACGCCGGCGACTGGGTGGACGAGGCCCTGCTCGATGCGATGACCGCGCGTTCGCGTCGACTCGTCGGGGTGTACGGCAACAACGACGGCCCGGCGCTGCGCGCCCGGCTGCCGGAGGTGGCCCGGGTCGACCTCGACGGTCTGCGGGTCGCCGTGGTGCACGAGACCGGGCCACGCACCGGCCGTGAGAAGCGGTGCGCGGCCCGTTTTCCCGACACCGATCTGCTGATCTTCGGGCATTCGCACATCCCCTGGGACACCGAGGCCCCCGGTGGACTGCGCCTGCTCAACCCCGGCTCACCCACCGACCGCCGCGCCCAACCCCACGCCACCTACCTCACCGCCGAGGTGCACGCGGGCAGCCTGAGCGAGGTGCGCCTGCACCCCCTGCCCCGCCCCTGACCCACCCCACCCCACCCCGCCCCCCGCGATTTTGCGCTTGCTGTCGGTGAAGCGCGCCTTGTGTGCCAGTTTGTCGCGACCGAAAGTGCAAGATCGCGGGGGCGCGGGGGCGCGGGTGCGCGGGTGCGCGGGTGCGCGGGTGCGCGGGTGCGCGGGTGCGCGGGTGCAGGGCTACTGGCCTCGGCCGGTCTCGGCTTGGAGTTCGTCGATGCGCTTGGACGCCTCGGCCTTGGTCAGGTCGTCCGGGACGTCCGCGTCGGCCTCGCGAGCCAGCGTGTTCAGGTAGGACTCCTGTGCCGCGGTCGGCGGCTCGTCGCCGGTGACCCACTCGTCGGGGTCCTTGATCGCGCCGCGCGGGTCGGCGTGCTCGTTGCTGCGGTCCGTCATCGTCATCACCCTCTCTTCGAACAGGTGTGCCATTACCCCGATCGTCGGTGGTTCATGCCCGCCGACAGCCGCCTACGATCATCGGATGACGGTGGACCGGTCGAGTGTCGTGGTGGTCGGGGCGGGCATCGCCGGGGTGGCCTGTGCGATCGAGCTGACCCGGGCCGGGGTGCCGGTGCAGGTCCGGGAGCGGGGGCACGTCCGCGGTGGCCGGATGGCCAGCAAACGCTTCCAGGGGCGGCCCGCGGACATCGGCGCCGCCTACTTCACCGCCACCGACCCGGACTTCGCCGCACTGGTCGAGCGGTGGCGCGCGGCCGGGCTGGTCCGCGAGTGGACCGACACCTTCCGGGCGTACGACCGAAGCGGGACTCACGAGGTGACCGGGCCGATGCGCTTCGCCGCCCCCGGTGGGCTGCGGTCGGTGGTCGAGCACCTGGCCGACGCGGTGCCGGTGACCGTCGACCGGCTGGTGCTCACCGTCGAGCCCGGCCCGGTCGTGGACGGGGAGTCGTGTGCGGCGGTCGCCCTGGCCATGCCGGGCCCGCAGGCCGCCCTGCTGCTCGACCCCGCCCTGACCGACGCCACCCGGGTCGTGCAGGCGCAGCGCTGGTCGCCGTCGCTGGCCGCGGTGCTGCGCTTCCCGCACCGGCGCTGGCCGGACTTTCGGGGCGCGTTCGTCAACGAGCACCCGGTCCTCAGCCTCGTCTGCGACGACGGCGACCGACGCGGTGACGGCGCGCCGGTGCTGGTCGCGCACACCGTGCCGGAGTTCGCGGCCGGGCACCTGGCCCAACCCACCGGTGCCGGCCCGGCGATCGAGCAGGCCGTCCGGGATCTGCTCGGGCTGCCGGAGCAGGCCGTCGACGTGCACGTGCACCGCTGGACGTACGCGAAGCCGACCGGCGACGCCGGCGACGCCACCCACCACCTCGACGACGACGGGATCGGCCTGGCCGGCGACGCGTTCGGCAAGCCCCGGGTGCAGAGCGCCTGGCGCTCCGGCCGGGACCTGGGCCGCGCGCTGGCCGCCCGGCTGGCTTGAGACAACAGTGCCCGGCGGGCCTGAGTCGGGTGCTCAGGCGTGCCCGGCTGCGGCGACGGGTCGAGCGTCGGTGTCATGCTCGGTCGAGTCGGAGGTCCGCTCTCCCTTCCGGTCGAGCAGTTGCATGACCGGGGTCGCCGTGATGCCGTGCACCACGACGGAGACGAGCACCACCAGCCCGACGGTCGCCCAGAGCAGCTCGGCCTGCGGGAAGTCGGCCTTGGTGGTGGCGTACGCGAGGTAGTAGAACGAGCCGACGCCGCGAATGCCGAACAACGAGATGACCCAGTGCTCGGCCGGGCGTCCCGGTGCGCCGCGCAGCGACAACCAGCCGATCAGCGGGCGCACCAGGAAGACCAGGGCCAACCCGACGGCGGCCGCCGGCCAGGTCAGCGGGCCCAGCAGGCCGCCCACGATCGCACCGCCGAGCAGCAGCAACAGCACCAGGGTGAGCAACCGTTCGACCTGCTCGGCGAAGTCGTGCAGCACCGAGTGGAACTCGTGGGTTCGCTCGGCGGCCCGGATGGCTCGGGCGGCCACGAAGACCGCCAGGAAGCCGTACCCACCGACCACTTCCACCAGCCCGTACGCCAGAAACGTGGCAGCCAGCGCCAGGAACCCCTCGGCGTGCCGGGCCAGCCGCAGCTCACTGGGGGCGCGGAAGAACAGCTTGCCGAGCAGCCAGCCGATGAGCAGCCCGCCTCCGACGCCGATGCTGATCTTCCAGAGCACGTCCACGGTGAACCACTCGGCGAACCAGTCACCCGGAGCGAGGCTGGTCGAGGCGATGGCGATGGCGGCGTAGACGAACGGAAACGCCAGCCCGTCGTTGAGGCCGGCCTCGGAGGTCAGCGCGAAGCGGACCTCGTCCTCGGAATCCTCCACGTCGGTCGGCTCGCCGACCTGCACGTCGGCGGCGAGCACCGGATCGGTGGGGGCCAGCGCGGCGCCCAACAACAGCGCGGCGGCCGGCACCAGCCCCGCCCACCACCAGCCGAGCACCGCCACCGCCGCGATGGACAGCGGCATCGCGATCGCCAGCAGCCGCCAGGTGGTCGACCACCGCCGCCAACTCAACGGCCGGTCGATCTTGAGCCCGGCGCCCATCAGCGCGACGATCACCCCGATCTCGGTGAGGTGGGTGGTCAGCTCCGGGTGGGCCAGGGGTGCCGGTGACGGCAGCCCGACCGGCAGGAGGAACACCAGCATGCCGAGGGCGAGGAAGGCGATCGGCATGGACAGCGGGCGCCGTTCCAGCACCCGCGGCAGGATGCCCGCGAGCAGAGCGCCCAAGCCCACCAGCGCGAACGCCACATCTACCGGCTCCACGGCACCACCCTTCCGCCGCACCCGCAAGGCGCGGGCAGGTGGTGACAGACCTTGCCCCGCAAGGGCTCCGGCTATGCGCGTACGTGCCGGTGAACCGGAGTGATCCTCACCGGGGCCGGGTGAGCGGCGAGTCCGCCAGTGCGGTCAACAGCGCTGCCGGGTCGTCGTACACCGCCACGGCGCCGGCGCCGGCCAGCTCGCCACGGCTGGTGCCACCGCAGGTCAGGCCCACACACGGGATGTTCAACGCCCCGGCCGCGGCGACATCCCACACCGAGTCGCCGACGAAGACCACCCGCTCGGCGGCCAACCCGGACTGCTCCAGCGCGGCGACCAGGATGTCCGGTGCGGGCTTGCTCTGCTGGGCGTCCTCGGCCGAGGTGACCGTGTCGATCACGTCATCGGCGGCCAGCGCCCGACGCAGCGCGGCCACCTCGGGCGCCGAGGCGGAGGTGGCGAGTACCACCCGCAACCCCCGCTCGGCGCAGGCGCGCAACAGGTCCGCCGCCCGGGGCAGGGGAGTGAGTCGTTCCCAGTACTCGGCGTAGAGGGTGTCGTGCGCGTCGCGCAGTTTCGAGTCGGCGTCGCGGTCCCGCTCCGGGCCGAGGAGGTGGTCGAGGAGCTTGTCCGACCCCATCCCGATCGAGCGGTGCACCATCGCCATCGGCACCGGCTGGTCGGTCTGCCGCAACGCCTCCCACCAGCTCACGGTGTGCAGGTAGGTGGTGTCGACCAGGGTTCCGTCGACGTCGAAGAGGACTCCGGCGAGCCGGTCGTGAGCCATGGGCGTCCTCCTACCCCGTCCCGGGGGTGGTCTCACGGGTGTGGCGGCGTGAGGATTTCGAACCAGACCGTGGAGCCGCGCACCGACGGGTCGGTGCCCCAGGCGTCGCTGAGCTCCTCGATCAGGCCGAGGCCGCGTCCACGGCTGCTCAACGTATCGGTGCGGGCCCGGGTCACGGTGCCCCGGGTGCCGGAATCCGCGACGGAGACGAGCAGCCGCTCGGCGCTGAGGTCGATCTCCACCCGGGCGGCCGTGCCGGCGTGCAGCAACGCGTTGGTGGTCAGCTCGCTGGTGCAGAGCACCGCAGCGCCGATGACCGACTCGGGCACGTGCCACTCGGTGAGCTGGCCGGTCAGCCAGTGCCGGACCCGGCTGGGCGCGGTCGGCTCGGCGGGCACCTCCATGCTCGCCGAACGACTCGGTTTGAGCGCGTGCTCGACGGCCAGGACGGCCACGTCGTCCTCGGTGCCGCCCGGGACTGCCGCCGTGGCCACCGCGCAGAGTGCGCGAGGGTCGCCACTGCCGGCCTTGGCGATGGCGTCGCTCAGGGTGGTCAACCCGGCGCTCAGGCTCTGCCGGCGACGCTCCACCACGCCGTCGCTGAACAGCAGCAGGGTGTCACCGGGGCGGAACGCGACGGTGGTCGTGCCCGCCCGGCCGCCCAGCCCCAGCGGTGGCCCGGCCGGAACGTCGACGTACTCGGCGTGAAACCGGCCATCCGGGTCACCGCGGCGGATCAGCGGCGCGGGATGACCGGCGCTGGACAGGGTCAGCTCCCGCCGCTCGGCGTCGATCACCCCGAACGCCACCGTGACGAACAGTTCGTGGGTGCCGGCCTCCGAGCCGAGGCTGGTCACCAGCCGGTCCAGGCCGGCCAGGACCGCGTCGGGCGCCGGGTCGGCCAGGGCCAGGGCGCGCAGCGCGGCCCGGACCTGGCCCATCCGCGCGGCGGCCTGCACGTCGTGCCCCGCGACGTCGCCCAGCACCACGCCGAGCGAGCCGTTGGGCAGCAGGAACGCGTCGTAGAAGTCGCCGCCGGCCGCGTTGCCGTCCACGCCCGGGTCGTAGCGGGCCGCGATCCGCAACCGGGGCAGATCCGGCAGGTGCTCCGGCAGCATGCTGCGTTGCAACAGTTGGGCCGTGCCGTGCTGGGTCTCGAACCGGCGGGCCCGCTCCGCGGCCTGGCCGATCAACTCGGCCGAGGCGGCCAACAGCGCCCGCTCGGCGGGCGACCAGGTGTGCGGGACCTGGTAGCCGACCGCCAGCCCGCCGCGGACCACCGAGGTGCCCAGGGGCAGGGCCGCCATCGCGCGGATCTTCTGGTCGTGGCGGTCCACCGCGGTGTCCCGCAGGGGTTGCGCGTCGCGGGTGAAAGAGGGGCCGCCGGAGCGGGCCGCCTGCACCACGGGGGCCGGCCAGTCCGTCGGCGCGCGCCGCCAGAGCGGGGGAAGCCGCTCGTCGGCCTCGTCCAGCAACTCGCCACGGACCCGACGCACCATGCGCCAGCCGCCACCGCCCTCGTCGACCGCGAACGCGGCCTGGTCGGGGTCGAACGTGGTGATCGCGTACCGCAGCGCCACCCGGGCCACGTCGTCGAGGGTGAGGGTGCCGGCGAGCGCGGCGGCCACCTCGCTGAGACTCTGCAACTGCCCGGTGACGTGGGTGGTCTCGGCCGCCACCGTCAAGACGCCGACGATCTGCCCGGAGCTGTCGCGCACCGGCGAGTAGCCCCGGGTGAAGACCGCCTGCTCCACCGTCGCGGAGTGCTCGCGGACCAGTGGCAGCGTGGACTCCTTCTCCAGGAAGGGCACGCCCTGCCGGTAACTGCGCTCGATCACGCCGCCGACGCCGGGCAGCGCCCAGACCTCCGCGAACACCTCGGCGGCCGGGCGGCCGAAGGCGCTCGGGTGTTTGGTGCCCAACTGCTCGGCGTAGCCGGCGTTGTAGAGCAGGACGAGGTCGTCGCCGTACGCCAGGGCCATCGGCATCGGTGAGGCGAGGATCAGCTCCACCACGGCCCGGAGGGCAGCGTCCCACTCGTCGGCTGGGCCCAGCGGGGTGTTGGCCCAGTCGTGGGCGAGCAGGCCGCCGCCGGTCGGGCCGGGCCCGGTGGGTGCGCCCGGACCCGGAGTTGCTGGCGTGGGGACCCGCCCGACCGTTCCTGGCATGTTCGCAGCCTAGTCGGCCGGACGGAAAAGGCATCCGAGCGCGGCGGCGGCCCGTCGGCGCGTCCCTCCCGGGAGCCGTTCGGGCAGTTCAGAACCCTCGTCGGGAGGTCTGTCGCGAAAAACGCCGCGCGCCGCGCGGACTGCCGGACCGGTTGTCGGGTAAGCGCCCGGCGCAGTCCATGCGACAGGAGGGACATCATGCTGAAAACCCTCGCGGTCCGGCAGGCCGACATCGGCGATGCCATCGCCGACACCTGGAGGTCGGTGCTGCTCTTCATCCCGAAGGCAGTGGCCTTCATCGTCATCCTCGTGGTCGGCTGGCTCATCGCCAGAGCCGTCCTCAAGATCGTGGATACGGTGCTGGAACGGGTGCGCTTCGACCAGGCGGTCGAACGCGGTGGCATCAAACGGGCCCTGGAGAGAACGAAGTACGACGCCAGCGACATTCTGGCCAGACTGGCGTACTACGCCGTACTGCTGTTCACGCTGCAGTTCGCCTTCGGAGTCTGGGGGCCCAACGCGATCAGTGACCTGATCAGCGGCGTGGTGGCCTGGCTGCCGCGCGCGTTCATCGCGATCGTCATCGTGGTGGTGGCGGCCGCGATCGCCAACGCTGTGCGGGATCTGGTCACCGGGGCGCTGGGCGGGCTCTCGTACGGCAAGGTCCTGGCCGACCTGACAGCGATCTTCATCATCGCGCTCGGCGTGATCGCCGCCCTGAACCAGGTGGGTATCGCCACCACGGTGACCACTCCGGTGCTGATCGCGGTGCTCGCCACGGTGGCCGGCATCCTGATCGTCGGCGTCGGCGGTGGTCTCGTGAAGCCGATGCAGAACCGCTGGGACGGCTGGCTGCAGCGGGCGGCCCAGGAGGCCCGGGCGGTGCAGCAGCAGCGTCAGGCCACCTCGGCCGGGCGTAGTGACGTGGAGCGGCAGATGGCCGACCGCGGGGGTGACCGCACCCAGGCCATGCCTCGGGTCGACGAAGCCCAGCAGTACCGCTCGTAGCGGGCGTGACGGGCACGACGGGTGGGGAGGGTGTTCCGCGTGTACGACGCGGGGCGCCCTCCCCTCGCAGGTCAGTCCCGGTCGAGTGCGCGAGCCAGCGCGCAGACCGCGAGCAGGCGGGTGAGCAGCCACTCCGGGTGGCTCCAGTCCACCGGCCCGCTGGGCGGCGTCCACCCGTGCTCCAGGGCGGCGGCGCGCACCCCCTCGGCGTAACCGGCGAGCGCCGCGGAGGTCAGCGGCGTGCGGTCACCATCAAGGCTGTCCCGGATGGCCGCCGCGTGCTGGTCGACCAGGGCCAGCAGCCCCGGCCGCGCGGCGGCGGCGGCGAGCCCGACAGTGCCCACGGAGACAGTGAGGGCGGCCAGGGTGGACCGCGCCGAGTCGACGGCGGTACGGGAGGCGACCCGGTTGAACGGCACACGCATGGTGACCGAGGCTAACCGACCGGTGACCGCGTCGACCTCGTCCACTCGGTGGATGTCGGCTGCGCCACTGGGCGATCGCCGCTGACCTGGGGGGTTGATCCGGCACAGACGGGGCACCAGGAGGACCACCCACGGACGGCGGCACCCGGCACGGAGGCACGGATGGGACAGCAGGCGGACGGACCCGACGAGTCGCACCGGCGGCCGGACGGGGTCAGCGACGCGACGGTCGCCGCGCTCGGCAAGCTCAGCGAGGCGCTGGAGTGTGCGGAGCGGGCCCGGGGGCACCTCTACTCGATGCACCAGTTGATCGGCCATGCCGACCTGATGCTCGACGACGCGGTGGAGCAGTTTCGCGCCGCCGGGCATCCGCACCTCGCCGACCGGATCGCCACCGAGCTGCGTGGCCGCAACGTCATCGCCGGGCGGTGGACGTTCCAGATCGTCGAGGACTTCGACGACGGCTACCACGCGCTGTTCCGGGAGTTGGACCGGCAGGCCCGCGACGAGCTGGTGGGCGGGCGGCGCCACCTCTACGAGGCGGAGATGAAGGAACGCCGCCGGAGCCGGGGCCGGCCGGGCCACGAGGCCCGACCGGGCGGCGGAGGCTAGTCGCTGGTCGCGTCGGCCGGGCGTCGCCGTGCCGCGTCATCAGCGATGATCACGGTGGCCACCATCAGCGCGACGCAGAGGCTGAACAGCCACGACTCGTCGGTGACGAGCCAGGCGGACACGGGCGCCTGGAGCGCGGCGAGCAGAAAGCCGAGCCAGGCGAGCCGGCGCTGACGCGTGGAGAGGATTCCGGAGCCTTGATGCATCCCGAAATTCTTACGCGAACCTGCCGGATTGCCGTCCCCCGATCGGCCGATTCTGGATGAGCTGTCCGTTTTTCCGACCGTACGGACACGACTTCTTCGCGTGCTGAGGGCTCGGCTGCCGGCGGCGCTAAAGTGCCCTGCGGCAGGATGGTGTCTCGTGTCCACCCCGTCCGCGCGCCCCCGCGCCTCGCTGCTCCTGCTGGCCTACCTCGCGTTCGTCAGCCTCGGCCTGCCCGACGGCCTGCTCGGCGTCGGCTGGCCGTCGATCCGGGGCGACTTCGACGTACCGACCGAGGCGGTCGGGTGGGTGCTCACCGCCGGCACCGTCGGCTATCTCACCTCCAGCGTGCTGGCCGGGTTCACCCTGGCCCGGGTCGGCGTGGGCGCCCTGCTCGCCGGCAGCACCCTGCTGGCCAGCCTGGCGCTGACCGGCTACTCGATGAGCCCCGTGCTGGCGGTGCTGGTGGGCTGCGCGCTGCTGCTGGGGCTCGGCTCCGGCGCTGTCGACTCCGGGCTCAACGCGTACGCCGCCGGGGCCTTCGGGCCCCGCCACATGAACTGGTTGCACGCCTTCTTCGGCCTCGGCGTGGCCATCGGTCCACTGATCATGACCGGGGTGCTGAGCGCCGGGCTCGCCTGGCGCTGGGGGTACGGCATCGTGGCCGGCGCCCAACTTGTCCTCGCCACCGCGTTCGCACTCACCGTGCGGGCCTGGCACCGTGGCGTCCCGGCCAGCACCGACGCGGGCGCCGCTGGCCGGACCGGGCTTGCCGCCGGGGAGGACGGGCCGGCACCGGTCGTCCGGGTGGCGATCCGGGACACGCTGCGGCTGCCGGCGGTCTGGTCGGGGACGCTCGCCTTCGTGCTGTACGTGGCGATCGAGGTGTCCGCCGGATTGTGGGCGTTCCTGCTGCTGACCGAGGGGCGCGAACTCAGCGCGGCGGTGGCCGGCGGCTGCGTCTCCGCGTACTGGGGGAGCCTCTTCGTCGGCCGGGTCGTGCAGGGTCTGGTGGCCGAGCGCCTGGGGGCAGGGCTGGTGCTGCGCGTCAGCCTGGCCGGAATGGCCGTTGGCGCGGCCCTGATCGCCGTTCCCGGGCCGGCCGCCCTGGCGGTGCTCGGCCTGGTCGTGGTCGGTTTCGCCGCCGCGCCGGTCTTTCCGCTGCTCACCCTCACCACCGCCGAACGGGTCGGCGTGGCGCACGCGGATCGGGCCATCGGGTTGCAGATCGGCGCCGCGGGTATTGGCGCGGCGCTCGTCCCGGCCGGGCTGGGCGTGCTGATCGGCAGCACCTCGGTGCAGGTGCTCGGCTCGGCCCTGCTGGCGCTCGCGCTGGCGCTGATCGCGCTCTACGAGTGGGGTGCGCGCCGACCCAGCGCCGAGCTACCCGTACCGGCGGTGCCGTCCGAGCCGTCTGTGCCGGCGGTGCCGTCCGAGCTGTCTGTGCGGCCCGAGCCGTCCGTGCCGGCGGTGCCCGCCCGACCCGGGAGCGATCCTCAGACGTCCGGCCCGGTCCGGCCGGTGGTGGACGGGCGGTAGGCGCGCTGCGGGTCGGTGGCCTCCCGGCTGTTGCCCCGGGCCTGTCCGTCCCGGTCCGACGCGGCCGGCCCGTGCCCGAAAGCGGCTTCCTCGCCGGCGTCGTTGCCCGTCACGTCGTCGGCCTGCCCGTCGAGGCTGGAGCCGGACATGGCGCGCTCCAACTCCTCCAACGGAAGCCGCTCCTCGTCCCGCCACACCCTGATGTTGTCGTCGGTCATACCTTCAGCCGTACCCGGGCCCGATGATCGCAAACGGGCTCGGCTACGGCTGAAGGTATGGATACGGCGATGGCCGCCGGGAATCCCGGCGGCCATCGCAGGTCACTGCTCACGGTCACGGCTGCGGGCGGTCCACCTGCCCGCGCCAGGCACCGGTCTCCTGACCACGCCGCTCGATGTAGGTCTTGAACCGTTCCAGGTCGTTCTTGGCCCGCCGGTCGACGATGCCGAGCTTGTCGCCGGCCTGCTCGACGACACCGTGCGGCTCGAACTCCAGCTGCAGGGTGACCCGGGTCTTGTCCTGGTCCAGTCGGTGGAAGGTCACCACGCCGGCCTGCTGGGTGCCGCCGGTGGAACGCCAGGCGACCCGCTCGTCGGGGAGCTGTTCGGTGATCTCCGCGTCGAACTCACGCTTCACCCCGGCGATGTCCACCGTCCAGTGGGTCATCGTGTCGGAGAGCTGCCGGACCTCCTGCACACCCTCCATGAACTCGGGGAACTCCTCGAACTGCGTCCACTGGTCGTACGCGGTGCGTACGGGCACGGAAACATCAACATGTTCGGTAACGCCACTCATCGGGGAACCTCCTTCAGCCGCTGGTGGGTTGGTGGATCGGGGGCGATCCGACTCACCAGCGAGTCGTCTCGTTCTTGTTGCCGAGGGCGGCCCACACCTCGGAGACCGTCTGGTAGACGGTGCCCTCGGGCAGCCGTTCCAGCGCCGCCACGATGTCGTCCGGCGCCTCGTTCTCGCGGGCGCTGGCGATGAGCACCAGGCGGTCGCCCGGCAGCGCGCTCATCGAGATGAACCGACCGAGCCGGCTGCGCTGCTCGACGTCCGTGGAGCTCATGCCCTGCGGGGTGCCGGTGCGCAGGTCGCCGGCCGGGGCGGTGGTCGTCTCCGGCTGGTCCTCGCCGGCCGGTTCCGGCACCCGCGACTCATCGACCCGAGAGCCACCGGTCCCCGGCCCCTGTACCAGGCCGCTGACCTCCTGACTCATCTGTTCGTCGATCCTCGGTCCGTGCTTGCTGTTGCCACGCTCCATGCCTTCTGCGCTACCCGGCACCCCACCCGATAAACCGGCACCGGGCCATGAACCGGCCCTCGGCCCGGCGGCGAACCGGACATTGCGGCCGAACGGGGGCTCACTCGTCGGCGGGCCGGCGCGGCGGCAGCACCGGCTCCTCCGGGTCCGGGTCGCCGGCCTGCAACTGCCGCCCGCGCTGCACCTCGGCGTTGATCTGCACGCCCAGCATCAGCGCCGAGTTGGACAGGTAGAGCCAGACCAGGAACGCGATTGCCGCTCCGAGGCTGCCGTAGGTGGTGTCGTACGAGCCGAAGTTGGCCACGTAGAGGCCGAAGCCGAAGGAGGCCGCCGTCCAGGAGACCAGGGCGACCGCGCCGCCCGGGGTGAGCCAGCGGAACCGCGGTTGGCGCACGTTCGGCGCGATCCAGAACAGCAGGGACAGCAACACCATCATGATCATGGCGAGGACCGGCCACTTCGCCACGCTCCACGTGGTGCGGGCCAGGCCGCCGGCGTTGATCAGGTCGCCGACCGCATCGGTGACCGGCCCGCTGACGATCAGGCCGAGGGCGACCACCGCGAGCAGCACCAGCGTGACGGCCGCCAGGCCGATCTGCAGCGGCCGAAGTTTCCAGACCGGGCGGCCCTCGGTCACCCCGTACACGGCGTTCGAGGCCCTGGTGAACGCGCCGATGAAGCCCGACGCCGACCAGAGCGCGCCGAGCAGGCCGAAGCTGAGCAGCAGCTTGGGGTTGCTCTGCTCCAGCACCACGGACCGGATCACCCCGACCACGCCGTCCTTGTCGTCGGTCAGCACCGACCCGGCGCCCACCTGGTTGGCGAGGTCGACCACCGTGTCGACGGTCTGCTCGCCGCTGGAGACCAGGCCGACCAACGCCACCACCACGATGGCGGACGGAAAGAGCGCCAGCACGCCGTAGTAGGTCAGCGCGGCGGCCCAGTCGGAGCAGTTGTCCGTGACGAAGTTCTGCACGCTGCGGACCACCACCCCACGCCAGGTCCGCCAGCTCAACTGCCGCATCCGCCGGGGCACCCGGGCGTGCCGTGTGCCGCCGAGCGTCGTACCGGGCTCCGTGGTCGTCATGCCCGCTCCCTGTGCCCCGGCCGCCGGATGACCGGTCGTCCGGTCTGGCCTGGGCCGGCGGTACCCGGATGGGGAAATCGACAAACCCACCCAGCCTCCGGCCGGTGCCGCTATGGTTTGCCGCCGCGTCACCGGGGAACGGTCACAGTGACCCTGTCGACACGGAGGAGGACGAGATGCCCGGGCGCGAGGACCTGCCCAGCACGCTGCGACGCTCCCCGGAGAAGGCGCAGCGCACCTGGGAGAAGACGCACGACTCGGCGGTCGAGACCTACGGCGAGGGGGAGCGGTCGCACCGCACCGCTTTCGCCGCGGTGAAGCACCAGTTCGAGAAGGTGGGCGACCATTGGGAGCCGAAGGGCCGCAAGGGCCCCAGCGACCAGCAGGCCGCCGGGGGCGGGCCGGAACGACGGGCCGCCACCGCGGGTGGGGTGGACGCCAACGCCACCAAGGACCACCTGATGTCGGTGGCCCGCAAACTCGACGTACCCGGCCGGTCCGGCATGACCAAACCGGAGCTGGTCACGGCCATCGAGAAGGCCAACGACCGAGCCACCCGCAAGGCCCGCGGCGACTGACCGCCGCCGAACCGGAGACCCAACCGACGCGGTACGGGCGGACGCGCCACCCCTGCGTCCGCCCGCGCCGTTTCACCAGTGCCCGCCGCCCGGCGCCTCGATGTGCACCGCCTTCGTGGCGGTGAACTCGTCCAGCAGCTCCGGGCCGTACCCGAAGCCCTGCCCACTGGCCCGGCGCGGATGTGCGGCACCCCCCGGCGCACCCCCGAACACCGCGTTGATCTTCACGGTGCCCACCGGCAGCTCCCGCCAGGCCCGCTGCGCGTGACTCATCGACGGGGTCAGGACGGTGGCGGCCAGCCCGTACGGGGAGTCCGCGGCACAGCGCAGCGCCTCGTCGAACGAGTCCACGACCACCAGCGGTGCGACCGGCCCGAACGTCTCCTCCCGGACCAGCGCCATGTCGTGGCGGCAGTCCGTGACGACGGTGGCCGGGTAGAACGCCCCCGGCCCGTCCGGCACCTCGCCGCCCACCAGCACCCGCGCGCCGTCCGCCACCGCGGCAGCCACCTGCCCGTGCACGTGGTCCCGGTGCCGCCGGTCGACCAGCGGGCCCAACTCGGTGCCCGGGTCCCGGCCCGACCCGACCCGCAGCGCTTCGGCGCGTCGTACCAGCGCGGCCACGAAGTCGTCGGCCACCTCGCGGTGCACGTAGACCCGCTCCACCGCCACGCAGATCTGCCCGGCGTTGGCGAACGCGCCGAGCGCGGTCTGCTCCGCCGCCCACTGCGGGTCGACGCCCGCGTCCACGATCAACGGGTCACTGCCCCCGTTCTCCAGAAGCACCTTCGCGCCGGTGCGGGCCGCGGCGGCGGCGATCGCCCGACCGGTCGTGGTGGCGCCCACGTGCGCCACCACGTCGACCTCCTGCGCCGCCAGCGCCGCACCGACCTCCGGGCCGCCGGTGAGCAGCGACAACACACCGGCCGGCAGCGCCTGATCCAGGGCGCGGGCCAGCAACCAACCCGTCGCCGGTGTCCGTTCGCTCGGCTTGTAGAGCACCACGTTCCCGGTCACCAGGGCCGCGCCCAGCAGCCCGCAGGAGACCGCCACCGGGTCGTTCCAGGGGGTGATCGCCGCGACCACCCCGCGCGGCTGCGGGGTCAGGAAGTCCAGCGCGTCGGCCTCGCCGTTCAGCGTGCGTCCACCGCGCAGCGGCGCCAGCTCCGCATACTGCCGCAGGGTGCCGATCCCCGCCTCGACACCGCCGCGAGCGTCCGCCAACGGCTTGCCCATCTCCGCGGTGACCGCCGCCGCCAACTCGTCGATGACCGCCGCCACCGCGTCCGCGGCCCGGTGCAGCGCCGCCGCCCGTTCGGCAGGCGCGGTCGCCGCCCACTGGGCCGCCGCGTTGCGGGCCGCCTGGGTGGCCTTGCCCACCTCGTCGGCGGTGGCCACCGGCACCGTGCTCACCGGCGCGTCGTCCGCCGGGTCACGCACGACCAGTTCGCCGCCGTCGCCGCCCGCACCCCACACTCCGCCCACCAGCTGCGCAACCGTGTACATGCGGCGCTGGATGCCCCGGCCCCGGCTGGGCAAACGCGTTTCGCCCGGTTGCGCGCCGGGTAGGCGGATCCGATGACAACCACCGCCGCGCAGAGCGCGGACGCCGTCGTCGTCGGGGCCGGGCACAACGGTCTGGTGGCGGCCAACCTGCTGGCGGACGCCGGCTGGGAGGTGGTGGTGCTGGAGGCGACCGCGGCGCCCGGCGGGGCGGTCCGCTCCGCCGAGGTCACCGCGCCCGGCTACCTGAGCGACCTCTACAGCTCGTTCTACCCCCTCGGGTACGCCTCGCCGGTGCTGGGCGGCCTCGACCTGGATCGGCACGGGTTGTCGTGGCGACACGCCCCGGACGTGCTGGCCCACCTGCTGCCCGACGGTCGGGCCGCGGTGATCAACCGGGATCCGGAGGTCACCGCCGCGTCGCTGGACCAGTTCGCCAGCGGTGACGGCAAGCGTTGGCTCGACGCGTACGCCGAGTGGTGCGACGTGGCCGGGCCGATGCTGGCGGCGATCACCTCACCGTTCCCTCCGGTACGCGCAGGGCTGGGTCTGCTGGGTCGGTTGCGCGTCGCCGGCGCGCTGCGACTCGCCCGCCGGCTCGTCGTGCCGGTGCGCAAACTCGGCGACGAACTCTTCGACGGTCCCGGCGGTCCGGCCCTGCTGGCCGGCTGCGCCCTGCACACCGACCTCTCCCCGGAGGAGGCCGGCTCCGGGGTGTACGGCTGGCTGCTGGCCATGCTCGGCCAGCAGGTCGGCTGGCCGGTGCCCGACGGCGGCGCGCGGCGGATCACCGACGCGCTGGTGGATCGGCTCCAGGGGCGCGGCGGGACGATCCTTTACGGCGCGCGGGCCGAGCGGGTGCTCACCGCCCGGGGCCGGGCGATGGGGGTCCGGACCGTCGGCGGCGCGCTGTGGCGGGCCCGGCGGGCCGTGCTCGCCGACGTTCCGGCGCCGGCGCTCTACCTCGACCTGGTCGGCCCGGCGGCGCTGCCGTCGCGGCTGGTGGAGGACCTGGCGCACTTCCGGTGGGACGGCTCCACGCTGAAGGTGGACTGGGCGCTCTCCGCGCCGGTGCCCTGGACGAACCGGCAGCTGGCCGGCGCCGGCACCGTGCACCTCGGCGCGGACCTGAACGGGCTCACCCACTACGCCAGCGAGTTGGCCCGTGGCGAGCTGCCCCGCGACCCGTTCCTGCTGGTCGGGCAGATGTCGGTGGCCGACCCGAGCCACTCGCCGCCGGGCACCGAGTCGCTCTGGTCGTACACCCACCTGCCGTTTCGGCGGAACTGGCGGGCCGACGAGGTCGCCGGGCACGTACAGCGGATGGAGGACGTGCTGGAGGCGGCGGCCCCGGGTTTCCGGCGCCTGATCGTGGGCCGACACGTGGCCGGTCCCGCCGACCTGGAGAAGGGCGACCCGAGCCTCGTCGGCGGCGCGCTCGGCGGCGGGACCGCCGCCGCGTACCAGCAGCTCTTCCTGCGCCCGATTCCCGGCCTGGGCCGGGCGGACACCCCGGTGGACCGGCTCTTTCTGGCCAGCGCGTCGGCGCACCCCGGCGGTGGTGTGCACGGCGCACCCGGCGCGAACGCGGCCCGCGCCGCGCTGGCCCGCGACCGTGCCCTCACCGGCCGCGCCTACGCCGCAGCGATCGCCACCGCCCACAACGCCATCTACCCCGCCTGAAACCACCCCACCTGCGTGGGGCGTGGGCGGGTTAGCGGGTTACGTTGCGGTGTTTGCTGCGCAGGCGGAAGGGCATGAGGGCGCTCTCCACCTTGGTCGCGGTGGTCATCTTGGAGACGCCGTCGCGCCGCTCCTCGAAGCGGATCGGCACCTCCAGGATGGTGTGCCCCAGCTTGGTGGCGAGGTAGTGCATCTCCACCTGGAAGCTGTAGCCGTTGGACTGCACCCGCTCCAGGTCGATGTCGCGCAGGGCGTCGGCCCGCCAGATCTTGAAGCCGGCGGTGAGGTCCCGGATCCGTACCCGCAGCAGCGTGTGCACGTAGAGGTTCGCCCAGCCACTGAGCGCCCGGCGATAGAGCGGCCAGTTCTCGTCCAGCTCGCCACCGGGCACGTACCGGGAACCGATCACCACACTGGCCTGGGTGGACAGCAGCGCGCCCAGCATCCCCGGCAACGCCTCCGGCGGGTGCGAGAGGTCGGCGTCCATCTGCGCCACGTACTCGGCGCCGCCCTCGATCGCCCGACTCATCCCGTCCACGTACGCCCGGCCGAGGCCCTCCTTGCCGGCGCGGTGCACGACCTCGATCCGGTCGGGGTTCTCGATGGCCAGCTTGTCGGCCACCTCCCCGGTGCCGTCGGGGGAGTTGTCGTCGGCCACGAGGATGCGCAGCCCCGGCAGCGGCAGCGCGAGCAACCGCTCGACCAGCGCCGGGAGGTTGCCCGCCTCGTTGTACGTGGGCACGACGACGGTCAGGCGTGCGTCTCGCCACGGCGACGGCAACTGCACCGGCTTGATCATGTCGGTCATCCTCGGTTTGCGGACACGGGTCATGCAGAGCGTATCCACTTGCCGCATTCACGCCGAGGGGGCACCCCTCCCGGGCGTTGCGGATTCTCCTCACCTACCGTGCGCCGGCGGTGACCCGCCTGGTCAGGCGCTTGCACTGGTCAGGCGACCGCGCTGGTCAGCGCCGGCGGCGAGCGACCGCGCTGAGGGCGAGCGTCGCAACGGCGAGCGCGACACCGGAGAGCGCCGGTTTGTGCGTGCTGACCCAGAGCGCGGCGGAACGGTCACGCGCCTGTTGGCGGAACACACCTGCCGCGCCCCGGTCCGTGTCCGCATCACCGGGGTGATCCAGATTGTCCCGCCAGGTCGCCGGGTCGATCTCCTCGCCGGTCTGCTGACTGTCGTAGCCGTCGCGGGCCAGCTTCCGGTCGAGCAGGCCGGGAAAGAGGACGTCGGCCAGCCGAACCTGCCAGGTCGGGCCACCCACGTTCAGCTCCCTGGTGCCGCGGTCGGCGGCCCAGAGGATGGCCCGGGCGGCCAACTCCGGAGTGAAGATCGGCGGCACCGGCTGCGGATGCCGGGGCAGCCGGGTACGGACCCAGGAGAACTGCGGCGTGTTGATCGCGGGCAGTTGCACCATCGACAACGTCACCCCCGGGCAGTCGTGCAGCAGCTCGGCGCGCAGCGAGTCGTTGAACCCCTGGACGGCGTGCTTGCTCGCGCAGTACGCCGACTGCAGCGGGATGCCCCGGTACGCCAACGCCGAGCCCACCTGCACGATCGTGCCCCGCCCGTGCGCCCGCATGTGCCGCAGCGCGGCGAGGGTGCCGTGCACCGTGCCCAGGTAGGTCACAGCGGTTACCCGGTGGAACTCACGCGCCGGAATCTCCCAGGCCGGCGCGAACACCGAGGCCATCGCGTTGTTGATCCACACGTCGATGCCGCCCCACCGGTGCACCACGTCGTCGGCGGCCTGCTGCACCGCGCCCGCGTCGGCCACGTCGACCCGGTACCCGCGCACGTCGGTCGCGCCGCGCAGTCGGCACTCCCGTTCGGCGGCGACCAGACCCGCCTCGCCCCGAGCCAGCAGCGCCAGCCGGGCGCCGCGCGCCGCGTACGCGTGGGCGACGGCCCGGCCGATGCCGGCGCTCGCGCCGGTCACCACCACGGTCCGTGTCACAGTCACCCCTTCTGCCGGGTGGCGATGTCGGAGAGTCGGGCCAGCGTCTCCCGGTTACGCCGGTGCAGCACCAGATCGTTGAGCTTGTTGTGGACCCACCGCAGCGGGCCGGCGGCGAAGTCCTCCCCGAGACGCACCCGGGTGGCGCCGTCGCCCACGGGCTCCAGGGTGAAAGCCACCACCGCCTCGCCGGCCGGCCAGAGCCCGGCCTTGAGCACGAGCCGGCGCGGCGGTTCACAGACCAGCACCGTCGAGGCGTCCTGCAAGGAGAGCGGCCACGGCCCGGCACGGTGGTGCAGTTGGCTGCCGACCCGGGGCCAGGCGTCGTCCACGTCCCGCATGTGCGCCGTGCCGACCACCCAGTCGCTGTACGTCCATCCGTCCGCGAGCACGTCGAACACCTGCTGCGGGGAAGCGTCGATCACTTTCTCCACAATCGCCACCGCGATTCCATACCCGGAGCACGGCACGGGCTAACGGCCGGCGGGGTTAGCTTCTCCGGCGCGGCGGGTAAGGCCGACCCGGTGGCGGCGTCGGTCCGCCGCCTCGACGACGACGTTTACTCCTCGGGGCGCCGGGAACCCGCCGGCTGTGCGACAGGGCCAGGAGGATCCGTATCAGCGCAGGTCAGCCCAGGTGTACGCCACGGCTGACCGCGCCGGTTCCGCCGGGCCCAGTCGCACAGCTGCCGCGAGCCCTCGACCCGTCCTGTACGACGCGGTGCTGCTGGACCGCGACGGCACCCTGATCGAGGACGTGCCGTACAACGGCGACCCGGAAAAGGTGCGGCCGGTGCCGGGCGCTCGGGCCGCGTTGGACCGCCTGCGCGCGGCCGGGCTGCGACTGGCGGTCGTCACGAACCAGTCGGGTCTGGCCCGGGGCTACTTCACCGGTGAGCAGATGCGGGCGGTGCACGCCCGCGTCGAGGAGTTGCTGGGCCGGTTCGACGCGTGGCTGGTGTGCCCGCACGACGACGCCGACGCCTGCGCCTGCCGCAAGCCGGCACCCGGTCTGGTGCACGCCGCCGCCCGTGAGCTGGGCACTACCGCGTCCCGGTGCGTGCTGGTGGGCGACATCGGCCGGGACGTCGCCGCAGCGTTGGCCGCCGGGGCGGCGGGGGTGCTGGTGCCCACCCCGGTGACCCGACCGGAGGAGATCGCCGCCGCCGGGTGGGTGGCCGCCGATCTGCCGGCGGCGGTGGCGGAGATCCTGCGCCGCCAACAGGCCGTGCAGCCCTCCACCGCGTCGACCGAACCGGTCCGGACGGCGCTGGTGGTCCGCTCGGATTCGGCGGGCGACGTGCTGGTCACCGGCCCGGCGATCCGTGCCGTGGCGGCCGGGGCGGAACGGGTGGTGCTGTTGTGCGGGCCGCGCGGTCGGGCCGCCGCCAACCTGCTGCCCGGCGTCGACGAGATCATCGAGCATCCGCTGCCGTGGATCGACCCCGCACCGGGGCCGGTCGATCCGCAGGCCATCCGGGACCTGACCGCTCGGCTGGGGACGCTCGGCGCGGACCAGGCGGTGGTGTTCACCTCGTTCCACCAGTCCGCCCTCCCGCTGGCGCTGCTGCTGCGGATGGCGGGAGTCGACCGGATCGCGGCGATCAGCGACGACTACCCGGGCTCGCTGCTGGACCTGCGGCACCGGGTGCCGGTCGGCGTCCCGGAACCCGAACGTGCCCTCTCCCTGGCCGCCGCCGCCGGCCACCGGCTGCCCGCCGGCGACGAACCCGTGCTCCGGCTCCGTCGGGACGCCGTGCCGCCGCGCCCGGCCGACCTCGGCGACCCGGGGTACGTGGTGCTGCACCCCGGGTCGGCCGCGTCGAGCCGGGCCTGCCCGCCCGAGGTGGCGACCCGGATCGTCGGGGCGCTGACCGACGCCGGGCACCGGGTGCTGGTCACCGGCGGCCCGGACGAGCGGGCGGTCACCGCCCGGGTCGCCGCGGCCGGCGGCACCGACCTCGGCGGTCGCACCGACCTGGCCGGCCTGGCCGCGATCGTCGCGGACGCCAGCGCGGTCGTGGTTGGCAACACCGGGCCCGCGCACCTGGCGGCCGCCGCCGGAGTGCCCGTGGTGAGTCTCTTCGCGCCGACCGTTCCGTTCGGCCAGTGGGGGCCCTACCGGGTGCCCACCGTCCGCCTCGGCGACGCCGCCGCGCCCTGCCGGGACACCCGGGCGGCCAGCTGCCCCGTCCCCGGGCACCCCTGCCTCAGCGGCATCGACCCGGACGAGGTGGTCGATGCGCTTCGGATGCTCGCCGTCAGCGGTGGTGGCGGCCGATGAACATCCTGCTCTGGCACGTGCACGGCTCCTGGACCACGTCGTTCGTGCACGGCAACCACCGCTACCTGATTCCCACCACACCCGACCGGGGCCCGTACGGCCTCGGCCGGGCCCGCACCTACCCGTGGCCGGACAGCGCGGTCGAGGTCAGCCCGGAGGAGCTGCCCAGCGCCGACGTCGACCTGGTCATCCTGCAACGCCCCGAGGAGATCGACCGGGCCGAGGAGTGGCTTGGTCGCCGCCCCGGCCGTGACCTCCCCGCCATCTACGTCGAACACAACACCCCCAAGGGCGACGTACCCAACACCCGTCACCCGATGGCCGACCGCGACGACCTGCTCATCGCCCACGTCACCGGGTTCAACCAGATCTTCTGGGACACCGGCGCCACCCGCACCACCGTGGTCGACCACGGCATTGTCGCCCCCGCCGCGTCCTACACCGGCGAGCTGGACCGACTCGCCGTGGTGATCAACGAGCCGGTACGGCGAGGTCGGGTCACCGGCACCGACCTGCTGCCCCAGTTCGCCGCGATCGCGCCGCTGGACGTGTTCGGCATGGGGGTCGCCGGCCTGGCCGACCACCTGGGGCTGCCCGCCGACCGGCTCACCAGCCACGACGACGTGCCCCAGGACCGGATGCACGCCGAGCTGGCCCGGCGGCGGGCGTACCTGCACCTGTGCCGGTGGACCTCCCTCGGGCTCAGCCTCATCGAAGCGATGGCGATCGGCATGCCTGTCGTCGCGCTCGCCACCACCGAGGCGGTGATGGCGGTGCCCCCGGAGGCGGGGGCGCTCGCCACCCGGACCGACACCCTGCTCGACGCCGCCCGCCGGTTCATCACCGAACCGGCGACCGCGCGGCAGGCCGGAGCGGCGGCGCGAACCGCCGCACGCGACAGGTACGGCCTCGACCGTTTCCTCGCTGACTGGGACCGGCTGCTGGAGGAGGAAGTATGCGGATCGCGATGATCTCGGAGCACGCCAGCCCGCTCGCCGTCCTCGGAGGGGAGGATGCCGGCGGCCAGAACACGCACGTCGCGGAGCTGTCCGCCGCGCTCGCCGCCGCCGGGCACGAGGTGCGGGTCTACACCCGCCGCGACGCGCCTGACCTGCCGGTGACCGTCCGGGGCCCGGACGGGTACGACGTGGTGCACGTGCCGGCCGGCCCGGCCGAGCCGGTGGCCAAGGACGCGCTGCTGCCGCACATGCGGGAGTTCAGCCGCTGGCTGATCGAGCGCTGGCGCGGCGGCGACTGGGTGCCCGAGGTGATCCACGCGCACTTCTGGATGAGCGGACTGGCCGGGCTGACCGCCGGTCGGCAGACCGGGGTGCCGGTGGTGCAGACGTACCACGCGCTGGGCACCGTGAAGCGCCGCTACCAGGGGGTGCAGGACACCAGCCCGGCCCGACGGATCTCCTACGAGCGGGAGCTGGGCCGCTCGGTGGACCGGATCGTCGCGCAGTGCCGCGACGAGGTGGGCGAGTTGGTCCGGATGGGGGTGCCCCGGTCCCGGATGACAGTGGTGCCCTCCGGGGTCAACCTCGCCACCTTTGCCCCGCTCGGGCCGGCCGCCGACCGGGAACCGGGACGGGCCCGGATCCTCACCGTGGGTCGGTTGGTCGAGCGCAAGGGCTTCCAGACCGTGATCCGGGCGATGGCGCTGGTTCCGGACGCCGAGTGCGTGGTCGTCGGCGGCCCACCCGAGGGGCTGTTGGAGACCGACCCGTACGCCCGCCGGCTGCGGGCCCTCGCGGAGTCGTGCGGGGTGGCCGACCGGGTGCACCTGGTCGGCGCGGTGCCGCGCGAGGAGATGGGCCGCTGGTACCGCTCGGCGGACCTGCTGGTCGCGGCGCCCTGGTACGAGCCGTTCGGGTTGACCCCGTTGGAGGCGATGGCCTGCGGGGTGCCGGTGGTCGGCACGGCCGTGGGTGGCATCCGGGACACAGTTGTCGACGGGACGACCGGTGACCTCGTGCCGGCGCGGGACCCGCGGGCGCTGGCCACCGCGATCCAAGGGTTGCTCGACGACCGGATCAGGCGCTTCGCGTACGCGACGGCGGCGCGCGAGCGGGCCCGGGCGCGGTACTCGTGGGCGGCCACCGCCGAGCGGCTGGTCGAGGTCTACAGCGAGGTGGCCGCCGTGCGCCGGCCGACCCGGGTGGTGGCCTGATGCCGACGGGCAGCCTGCTCGACACCCACCTGACGAATCTCGCGGCGGCGCTGGTGCCGTACCGGCGGTGTGAGCGGCAGCTGGCGCGCTGGGGCGCGGACCTGGCCCACCGGCTGGCCGCCGGCGGTCGCCTGCTGGTCGCCGGCAACGGTGGTAGCGCCGCAGAAGCCCAGCACCTCACCGCCGAACTGGTCGGCAAGCTGCGTGACGACCGTCAGCCGCTGTCCGCGATCGCGCTGCACGCCGAGACGAGCGCGCTCACCGCCATCGCCAACGACTACGGCTACGCCGACGTGTACGCCCGCCAGGTGCGCGCCCACGGCCGGCCCGGCGACATCCTGCTGCTGCTGAGCACCAGCGGAGGCAGTCCCAACCTGCTCGCCGCCGCGCGGGCGGCACGCGACGTCGGGGTGACCACCTGGGCGCTCACCGGCGCCGCCCCCAATCCGCTCGCCGACTCCTGCGACGACGTGCTGGCCGTCGCGTCCCCGGACACCCAGGTCGTCCAGGAGCTGCACCTGGTGACCAGTCATCTGCTCTGCGAGTACCTCGAACAGGAGTTGCCCGCCGCGCTGGCGGCGGTCGCCGATCCGGTGGTCGTCCACCCCGTGCCCGGGGGCCCGGCGCCGGTGCGTACCGGGGTCGAGGTGGTGCTCGACGGCGGGACCGGACAGCAGGTCGACGCGTGAGGATGAGGAGGCAGGCGTGAGGGGACCGGTGGTGGTGCTGGGGGACACCCTGCTCGACCGGGACGTGGAAGGCGTGGTGAACCGGCTCTGCCCGGACTCCCCGGTGCCGGTGCTCGACGAGACCGCGGCCACCGATCGGCCGGGAGGCGCCGGGCTGGCGGCGGTGTTCGCCGCCGCGCAGGGCGCCGAGGTGGTGCTGGTGACCGCACTCGCCGACGACGCCGGCGGGGCCCGGCTGAGCGCTCTGCTCACCGCCGCCGGCGTGCAGGTGTACCCCCTGGCCCTCGCCGGTGCGACGCCGGAGAAGATCCGGTTGCGGGCCCGGGGGCGGGTGCTGCTGCGCCACGACCGTGGCGGCGCATCCGGGGAGCCGGGTCAGCCCTCCGACGAGGTGCTCCGGGTGATCGGTGCGGCGTCGGCGGTGCTGGTCAGCGACTACGGCCGGGGGGTGGCCCGGCAGCCCGCGCTGCGCGACGCGTTGGCCGCCACCCGCGCGCCGGTGGTGTGGGACCCGCATCCGCGCGGCCCGGCGGCGGTGCCCGGCGTACACCTGGCCACCCCGAACGAGTCCGAGGTGCGCGAACTGGTCCCCGCGCTGCCCGGCGCCTCCCGACTGGCCACCGCGTCGCGCGGCGCGCAGGGGCTGCGGCGACGCTGGCGGGCCGGCGCGGTCGCGGTGACGTTGGGCGGTGACGGCGCGCTGCTCTGCCACGCCGGGTCGACGCCGTTGGTGGTGCCGACGCCGGGTAGCGCCGAGGGGGATACCTGCGGTGCCGGCGACCGGTTCGCGGCGGCCGCCAGCCTCGCGTTGGCCCAGGGCGCGCTGGTCTCCGAGGCGGTGCAGGTGGCGGTCGCCGAGGCGTCCGCGTACGTGGCGGGTGGGGGAGTGGCGGCGGCGTTGCCTCCGTCGGTGCCCGCGGTGCTCGCCGGGCCCACGTCGGGGTCGCGAACCACGCGGTCGGGAACGCGAGGCGGCCCGGTGACCGCCGGGGTGGCCGACCGGGTGGGCGTCGTCGCCGTCGCCACGCTCCTCAATGAGGTACGCGCCGCGGGTGGCACGGTGGTGGCGACCGGCGGTTGCTTCGACCTGCTGCACGCCGGGCACGTGGCCACCCTGGAGGCCGCCCGGCAGCTCGGTGACTGTCTGATCGTCTGCCTGAACTCCGACGCCAGCGTGGCCGGGTTGAAGGGGCCGGATCGGCCGGTGCAGTCCGAACGTGACCGCAGCCGGCTGCTGGCCGCCCTGAGCTGCGTCGACGCGGTTCTCATCTTCGACGAGCCGACCCCGGACGCGGCGCTGTCCTGGGTACGCCCCGACGTCTGGGTCAAGGGCGGCGACTATGCCACCGGTGGTGGGGACGCGACCGCCGCCCTGCCGGAGGCGGAGGTCGTGCGTCGGTGGGGCGGGAACACCGTGGTGGTGCCCTACCTGGACGGTCGTTCCACAACGGATCTGATCGTCCGCACCCTTGCGGAGCGGACCCGATGACCGCCACCCGGCCCGCTGCCGGGCCCACCGTCCTGGTCACCGGCGGCGCCAGCGGGCTCGGGGCCGCGGTGGTCGCCGCGGTGGCCGCCTCCGGTGGCCGGCCGCTGGTGCTGGACCGGCAGCCGCCGGTCGACGGGGTGTCCTGGACCGAGTGCGACCTGGCCGACACGCGGGCCGCCGAGGTGGCCACCCTGCACCTCGCCGAGCAGGCCGGTGGCCTGGACGCGGTGGTCACCGCCGCCGGCATGGACGTGCCGGGCCGGCTCGCCGACGTGCCGGGGGAGACCTGGGACCGGATCGTCGCCGTCGACCTGCTGGCCACCGCGGCGGTGATCCGGGCCGCGCTGCCGTTCCTGCAGTCCTCTCGGGGCCGCATCGTCACCGTCGCCTCCACCCTGGGCGTCAAGGCCGTCAGTGACGCCACCGCCTACTGCGCGGCGAAGTTCGGGGTGGTGGGGTTCACCCGGGCCCTCGCCGCCGAGCTGGCCGGTCAGGTCGGCGTCACCCTGCTCATTCCGGGTGGGATGCGCACCGCGTTCTTCGACGAACGTGACCCGCAGTACAAGCCGGGGCCGGACGCGTTCCTCAACGAGCCCGCCGACACCGCCGCCGCGATCATGTTCGCGCTCAACCAGCCGTCCGGTTGCGCGGTGCGGGAGCTGGTGGTCTGCGCCGAGCAGGAGACCTCGTACCCGTGATCCTCGTGCTGCGCGCCCTCGGCGTCGGCGATCTGGTGACCGCGGTGCCCGCGTTGCGGGCGCTGCGGGCCGCGTACCCCGCGCGGGAGTTGGCGCTCGCCGCGCCCGCCTGGCTGGCCCCGCTGGTCGACCTGGTCGGGGGCGTCGACCGGCTGGTGGACACCGCCGGGCTGGACCGACCGCTGCGGGTCGGGTCGGCCCCGCGGGTCGCGGTCAACCTGCACGGGCGCGGCCCGCAGTCGCACCGGCTGCTCGCGGCCACCCGGCCTGGCCGCCTGCTCGCCTTCGCCAACGCCGACGCCGGCTGTGCCGACGGTCCGCTCTGGGCAGTCGACGAGCACGAGGTGGACCGGTGGTGCCGGCTGTTGTCCTGGTACGACATACCGGCCGACCGGGCCGATCTCAGCCTGCGTCGGCCCGGGTCGGCGGGGCTGCCCAGCGGTGCCACACTGCTGCACCCGGGCAGCAAGATCCCGGCCAAGCGGTGGCCAGCGGAGCGGTTCGCCGCGCTGGCCCGGGCGTTGACCGACAAGGGGCACCGGGTGCTGCTCACCGGCTCGGCCGACGAACGGGCGTTGGCGGCCCGGGTGGCCGACGCGGCGGGCCTGACCTCGGACGCGGTTCTGGCCGGTCGGACCGACCTCGGCGGGCTCGCCGCGCTGGTGGCCGACGCCCGGTTGGTGGTCAGCGGGGACACCGGCGTCGCCCACCTGGCCACCGGGTACGGCACCGCCTCGGTCGTCCTCTTCGGGCCGGTGCCGCCGGCGCACTGGGGGCCGCCACCGGACCGGCCACGGCATCGGGTGCTCTGGGCCGGTGCCGACGATTGGCCCAGGTGGGACGGGGTAGGGAGCCACCCGACGATGGCGGCGCTGCGCCTCGACGAGGTGCTGGCCGCGGTGGCCGAGGTGGAGAGGGTGGTGCGGGTCTCCGGTGCGGTTGCGGCGTAGTGACCCGGGTCGGCCGGGGTACGGACGGCGTCGTCGCGGACGGGGCTGGCTCTTCGTCGACCCGTCCGGGGCCCCGGTGCGGGATCCGGAGGTCCTGACCCGGCTGCGGGAGTTGGTCATCCCCCCGGCCTGGCAGGACGTCTGGATCGCGCCGCATCCGAACGGGCACATCCAGGCGATCGGGATCGACGCCGCCGGACGCAAGCAGTACGTCTACCACCCGCGGTGGCGGGAGAAGCAGGACGAGGCGAAGTTCGATCACATGCTGGAGGTGGCCCGGCGGCTGCCGACGCTGCGTGAGCGGGTGGGGCGTGACCTGGACGGACGTGGGCTGGGTCGGGATCGGGTGCTGGCGACGGTGGCCCGACTGCTGGACATGGGGATGTTCCGGGTCGGCAGCGATCAGTACGCGAACGGCGACGACCCGACGTACGGGGTGTCCACCCTGCGCCCCGAGCATGCCCGGTCCCGGCGCGGCTGCGTGGTGTTCGTGTTTCCGGCGAAGGGGGGCATCGAGCAGGTTCGTCGGATCGAGGATCCGGAGCTGTGCCAGGTGCTGGTCAATCTGCGTCGTCGCCGGCGACGGGCCGAGCGGCTGTTCGGCTACTGGGACGGCCGGGAGTGGCGCGACGTGCGCAGCGACGAGGTCAACGGCTACCTGCGCGACGCCAGCGGTGGGGAGATGACCGCGAAGGACTTCCGCACCTGGCACGCCACCGTGCTGGCGGCCACCGAGTTGGCCACCGCCGGCCCGGCCCGTTCGGTGACCGCCCGGCGCAAGGCCGTGGTCGCGGTGATGCGTGAGGTGGCGGAGCTGCTGGGCAACACGCCGACGGTGGCTCGTGCGTCGTACGTGGACCCCCGGGTGGTCGACCTCTACCACGACGGGGTGGTGGCGTCGGTGGATCCGCAGGCGCCTCGCGAGGAGGCGGAACGGATCGTCCTGAAGCTGCTGGAGGGGGCCTGACCGGCCCCGTCGGCGATTCTGGGGGGAAACGCGACGGGGCCGGAGCATCGGGCGTGAGTGGGGCCACCGGGCGGCCGCCCGCCGCTCGCGCGGCGGGCGCCTCGCCACGGCCCCCGTTGGCGGCCGACAGGCGATGATCGGCCGCGTTGGTGTCAGTCTGCCTGCCGCGAGTTGACGGTGGACGCCCGGCGGTTGACGATCCGCGCCAGATCCGAGCCGCTGTCGCGGTGGTCCTGCGGGGTCGTTCCGTAGGCGGCCTTGAACGCCCGGCTGAAGTGGGCCTTGTCGGGAAACCCCCACCGCGCGGCGACGGTCTGCACCGGCTGGTTGCGCAGCGCCGGGTCGGTCAGGTCGCGCCGACACCGGGCCAGCCGCAGGTCCCGGATATACGACGCCACAGTGGCGTCCTCGCCCTCGAACAGCCTGTGCAGGGACCGCACCGAGATGTGGTGGGCGTTGGCGACGACATGTGGGTCGAGTGCCGCGTCGCCGAGGTGACGGTGGATGTACGACTGCACCTGGGTGAGCAGCGCCCGGCGGCGGACCTCGGTGGGCACGGCGTCCTCGGCGACGAGGTGCCGGCCGAGCATGGTGGTGGCCAGGTCGAGCCCCACCGCGCCGAGCCGGCTGGCGTCGGCGGCGTGGTACTGCTCGGGGTGCCCGGTGACCTGGAGCAGGAACTGGGCCAGCAGCGCCCCGATCCCCTCGCTGCCGGACATCCGGCCGCCGTAGAGCGCGGCCATCCGCTCCGGCGGCAGGGGCAGGGCGGCGTGCGGGATCATCGTGACGATCGAGCTGGCCTGGTCCCGCTCCGGCTCCTTCGCGTGGTGGCCGAGGTCGTGCGGACGAGACGCGTTGTAGAAGGTGAACTCACCAGCCTGGATCTCGCTGCGGCGGCCGTCCTGGCTGGACGTGCCGACGCCGCCGGTGGTGAGGGCGAGAATGTACAGCTCCGGGTCCGATTGGCGAATCAGCTTCGGGGTCCGGAAGGCGTCCAGAGACGGGTAGTCGTAGCGGATCAGCTGGATCGGCCCGAGGTCGACGAAATCGGCCCGGGCGATGAAGTCCTCGTCGTGCTCGGACCGGACCCGCATCGGCGCCGAGGTGCGTGCGACCAGTTCCAGCCACATCCCGAATCGTTCACCGGGTGGCAGGACGCTCGTGTCGAGGGTTTCTTTCGGCAGCATGGGGTTCCCTCAGGCCGCTCGCCTGTGGACCAGGGCCTCGACGCCGTCGAGGATCCGGTCCAGACCGAAGACGAACTCGTCGTCGGGGTGGTCGTCCTGGCTGAGCACGCCGGCGTTCAGCACCCGGTGCAGCGCGGGGAAGCGGGTCGGGTCGATGAGTCGGGCCACCAGCCGACCGTACGCCGGCATCATCTCGGCGGGCTCGACGCCGGCAGCCCGGCTGCCCTCGGCGATCTGCGAGGTGAGGGTGGCCTCGTTGCGGACGTACCCGGTGATCAGCAGCAGCACCGACATCTTCTCGCCCTCGCCGAGCGCGGTGCCGTCGAGGCAGCGCAGCCCGTCCTCCATCCAGCCGAGCTGCTGCGGGGTGATCGGTGGGCCGCTGATCGGGACGTGCAGCAGCCAGGAGCGTCGCCGCAGCACCTCGTGCTCGGCCCAGGCCCACCGGGTGAGGCCGGTACGCCAGTCGTCCTGCGGGTCGGGCGGGCCGGGGGATGGGCCGTACCCGGAGTCCACCATGAGCATCAGCAGCTCGTCCTTCGAGCCGACGTACCGGTAGAGGGCCATGGTCGCGGCGCCCAACTCCTTGGCCACCCGGCTCATCGAGACGGCGGCCAGACCGTCGGCGTCGGCCACCCGCACGGCGGCGTCGACGATGGCGGGCACGCTCATTCCCGGCCGGGGGCCCTTAGGTGGTCGCTCGCGCAGCCCCCAGGCGCTCTCGATGGCCGGCGGGAGTACGGGCCCGCTGTCGTTCGTCTTCGCCGCCACTTTTCCTCCTTGCCTCGCCATCCTAGTTCTGCGTATGGTCTACGCATAACAGCGTACGACATACGCAGAAGGGGTGATGATCATGAAGGTCGCCGCCACACCGGCAGCGCGAGCCGGTCGACGGGAGTGGATCGGGCTCACGGTGCTGATGCTGGCGCTGCTCCTGGTCTCGATGGACGTGTCGGTGCTCTACTTCGCCGTCCCGTTCATCAGCGCTGAGTTGCGTCCCACCGCCACTGAGCAGCTCTGGATCTTCGACATCTACGGCTTCGTGCTGGCCGGGCTGCTCATCACCATGGGCGCGCTCGGCGACCGGATCGGCCGACGCCGGCTCCTGCTGCTCGGCGCCACCGCGTTCGGGGCGGCGTCGCTGCTGGCCGCGTACGCCGACAGCACCGCGACGCTGATCGCCGCCCGCGCCCTCCTCGGCGTCGGTGGGGCCACCCTGATGCCCTCGACCCTCGCCCTGGTGCGCAACATGTTCCACGACGCCAAGCAGCGCGGCACCGCCATCGGCGTCTGGACCGCCACCCTGACCGGCGGCATCGCGATCGGCCCGGTGCTCAGCGGCATCCTGCTGGAGCACTTCTGGTGGGGCTCGATCTTCCTGATCAACATCCCGGCGATGCTGCTGCTGCTCCTGCTCGCCCCGCTCCTGGTGCCCGAGTTCCGCAACCCGCCGACCGGTCGGTTCGACCTGGTCAGCGCGGCACTGTCGCTCGGCGCGCTGCTGCCGGTGATCTACGGCGTCAAGGAGATGGCCCGCGACGGCCTCAGCCCGGTACGGGTGCTCGCCATCGTCGGTGGCCTGCTGGTGGGCGCGCTCTTCCTGCACCGGCAGCGGACCCGGGCGTACCCGATGGTCGATCTCGCGTTGTTCCGCCGTCGCGGCTTCGCCGGGTCGCTCGCGGTCAACCTGTTGGCGATGTTCGCCATCGTCGGCTTCGCCATCTTCACCACCCAGCACCTGCAGCTGGTGCTCGGTCTGAGCCCGCTGCGGGCGGCGCTGTGGAGCCTGGTGCCGTCCCTCGCCGTGGGCGCGGTCGCGCCGGCCGCAGCCGCCCTCGCCCAGCGCGTCGAACGGGCATACCTGATCGGCGCCGGGTTCGGGATCGCCGTGGTCGGTTTCGCGGTGTTGACCCGGGTCACCCCGGAGACGCCGCTGTGGCTGCTGCTCGTCGGCGCCAGTGTCTACGCGGGTGGCCTGGTGATGGTGATGTCCCTCGTCACCGAGCTGGTCCTCGGCGCGGCACCGCCCGAGCAGGCCGGTGTCGCGTCCGCGCTGACCGAGTCCAGCAGCGAGCTGGGCGGCGCGCTGGGAATGGCGATCCTGGGCAGCGTGGGTGCGGCGGTCTATCGCCGCGAGATCGTCGACGGCCTGCCGGCCGGGCTGCCCACCGACGCCGGTGACGCGGCCCAGGAGACCCTGGGCGGCGCGCTCGCGGTCGCCCAGGGGCTGCCGGCGGAACTGGCCGACGCGGTGCGGCACGCCGCCGGGATCGCGTTCACCGACGGGCTGCACCTGGCCGCGTACGCCGCCATGGCGGTGATGCTGCTCGGCGCGGTCACCGCGCTGGTCGCGCTGCGCGGCGTCCGACCGGCCGACTCCACGGCAGTGGCCGCCGAGCCGACCGGTCCGGCCGACACCTCGCTGTCGTCGATCAGTCGATGAGCACGTGCGCGAGCCGGTCGCGGAACCGCCGCTCGGAGTCGCTGACCGACTCGCCGCCGATGCCCAGCAGCCCACCGCTGGACGCGGCGCCCACCACCTGCTCGGCGATCTTCACGAGCCAGTGCTTGTACGCGCCGGCCTCACCCTCGTCGACCCGCGCCGCCAGCAACGCGCCGGCCTCGCCGGCCCGCAGCAACACGTCGTCGATGTACGCCCGAGGGTCGGCGGGCGCGATGACCGGCAGCTCCGCACCGGTCTCCGGGTCGCCGACCCGGGTGACGATCTCGCCGGCCACGGCGGCGACCAGCGGGCTGGCCGACTCCCGGCCGGCGGCGATGGTCTCCAACCCGGCCGCGCTCTCCGCCATGGTCCGGCGGGTGCCGTCGGACTCGGCGGCGCTCGCCGCGGTCAATACCGACTGCGGCAGGCCGACCAGCAGCCCCCACTCCTCGTCGGAGAAACCGAACCCGGTGTACGCCGGCTGCTCGATCACGGCAACGCCCCTTCCGCCCTGCTCTGCTTCATCAATCGGTGCCTGCTCTGGTCGATCCACCGGGCCCGACGCCGGTGCCCGGTAAGGCTAGTCCAGGGTCAACAGGCCCTGTTCGGACACCACGCGCACCGACAACGTCTTGTACCCCACCTCATCGAAGAGAACCGTCATCTTGTCCTCCTCATAGGAGAGCACCAGGCCGGGCCCCCACTCCGGGTGACGCACCTGGCTGTGCACCGGGAACGGCCCGACCGCGCCCTGGTCGGCAACGCTGGTGCCGTTGTGGCAGTTGTCGCAGTGGCCGCAGACCTGCGTCATCTGCTCGCCGAAGTACGCCAGCAGGGTCTGCCCCCGGCAGGCTCTGGTCTCGGCGAAGGCCCGCATCATGTCGGTGCGGGACCGGGTCACGGTCTGCTGGCGTTCCGCCTCCGCCAACGCCGCCGCCGCGGCGTCGGCCGGGGTGGGCGAGTAACGGGGAGCACCGATGCGCTGCCGGGCGCGCGGCTCGGCCGCGCCGACCTGCTCCAGCAGGGAGAGGTACTGGCCCAGCTTGCGCGGCCCGAGGCCGGTGGTCTCGCGCAGCTCGGTCTTGGTGGCCGGCTTGCGCCGCAGCAGCGCGGCGAGGTCGCGCAGCTCGTCGGCGTCGGGCAGGCCGCCGCTGAAGAACCGTTGCAGGCCCACATCCTCGGCCTGCCACAGCAGCAGCACCCGGGCCGGTTGCCCGTCGCGTCCGGCCCGGCCGATCTCCTGGAAGTAGCTGTCCGGCGAGTCGGGCAGCGCCATGTGCACCACCCAGGCGATGTTCGGCTTGTCGATGCCCATGCCGAACGCCGAGGTCGCCACCATGATGGGGACCTGGTCGGCGAGGAACGCCTGGTGCAGTTCCGCGCGCGCGCCGGCCGCCATCCCACCGTGGTAGAACTGCGCCGGGAAGCCGGCGTCGGTCAACCTGGTGGCCAACTCCTCGGCGGCGCGACGGGTCGGCACGTAGATGATCCCGGGCCGCTCGTCGTCGCGCAGCAGCGCACACAGCCGCCGCCACCGGTAGTCCTCGGTGGGGCAGTGCGCGACCTCGACGAACAGGTTCGGCCGGTCCAGCCCGGAGACCACCACCTCCGGGTCGCGCAGCCGCAGCCGGGCGATGATGTCGTCGCGTACGGGAGGGGAGGCGGTGGCGGTCAGCGCGACCACCGGCGGCCGGCCGATGCCGTCGATGAGGTGCCCGAGTGCCAGATAGTCGGGGCGGAAGTCGTGCCCCCACGCGGAGATGCAGTGCGCCTCGTCGATCGCCACCAGCGCCGGCTTCAGCGCGGCGACCTCGGTCATCCGTTCGGGGTTGCTGAGCTGTTCCGGGGTGATGAAGAGGAACTCGGCCCGGCCCTCGCGGATCTCGGTGATCGCCTCGGCCTGCTGGGTGGGCGACTCGTTCGAGCTGATCCGCACCGCCCGCAGCTCCGGGCGTTGCCGTTCGTTGAGGGAGGCGATCTGGTCCTGCTGGAGGGCCAGCAGGGGGGAGATCACCACGGTGGGGCCGGGGATCAGGCTGGCCGGGATCTGGTAGATCGCCGACTTGCCGGCACCGGTGGGCAACACCACCAGCGCGTCGCGTCGCTTCATGACCGCGCGCATGGCGGCCAGTTGGTTGGGCCGCAGCGCCTTCCAGCCGAAAAGGCTGCGGGCCGCGCGGCGCAACGTCATCGAGTGCGTGGACAGTTTCATCGAGGGCCGGAGGTACCCGAGCCCATGACCGCCGAAACGCCTTCGGGCGATCATCGGCAGGGCGTCCGGTCATGCCCTCGACGAACGGCGCGCCGACCGCCGACTCAGCGCAGCCGGGGCAGCACCTCGCGCTGGTAGAGGTCGAACAGGCCCTGGTAGTGCGGGCCGGTGTTGGCCACGTAGACCTCGTCGAAGCCGGCCTTGGCGTACTTGTCGATCATTTCCAGGTGCGCGTCGGCGCTGTTGCCGCAGACGAACGCCTCCTTCAGCATTTCCGGTTTGACCAGCTCGGAGGCCTGCTCGAAGTGGCGCGGCGAGGGCAGCACCTGGGACAGCTCACCCGGCACCCCCGCGTTGGGCCAGCGGTCGTACGCGATCCGCATGCCCTCGTCCTCGCTGTTCGCGTACGCCGCCTTGAAGCCGGCCTGGCACGGCTTGTCGCCGCCGCCGTTCTCGCGGAAGCGCCGGACCATCTCGCCGTCGGGCATGGTGCTCACGTAGCCGTCGCCGATCCGGCCGGCCAGCTCGATCGCCTTCGGGCCGAAGCCGGAGACGTAGATCGGCGGGGGAGTGTCGGGCAGCGTGTAGATCCGGGCGTGCTCGACCGTGTAGTGCTTGCCGTGGTGGTTGACGAAGTCGCCGGTCCACAGCTTGCGCAGCACCTCGACGGCCTCCTCCAACATCTCCAGCCGCACGTCGGCCTGCGGCCAGGCGTCGCCGAAGATGTGCTCGTTGAGCGCCTCGCCGGTGCCGACGCCGAGCACGAAGCGCCCGCCGTGCAGCACCGCGCTGGTCGCCGCCGCCTGCGCGATCACGGCCGGGTGGATCCGCACGGTCGGGCAGGTCACCGCCGTGGTCACCGGCAGCGAGCAGACCTGGCTGAGCGCACCGATCATCGACCAGACGAACGGGCTCTGGCCCTGTGCGTCCACCCAGGGGTGGTAGTGGTCGGAGATCCACAGCGCCTCGAAGCCGGCCCGTTCGGCACCGCGTGCCTGCTCCAGCAGCTCGGCTGGCGTGAACTCCTCACTGGACAGAAAGTATCCGATCTTCATGGTCTACCCCTTCGGCACGCGGACCTGACGGGGAGAGCCGTACCCCGGTAACGCCCGGTCACACCGGGGCCCGCGCCGGCCCGGTCAGCGTCGACCGAACATCGCCCGGATCGCGGCGAGCAGCAGCAGGGCACCGACCACCAGGCCGAGCAGGCGTACGCCGGGGATGTCGGCCGGGCTCGTCGCGTCGGCCAGCACTGCGGGATCCATTCCCGCACTCTCCCTGGGAGCGGGCCGCCGGGCAACTGTAAGGTTTATTGACTATTGAATCGCTCGGTGTGACCATGGCAGGACCGCCTGCCGGTGGCGGTGCGCCGAGGGCGCGTGAGAGATGGGGTACGGGGGCCGCATGAGCGAGCGCAACCAGCGGGTCGACGGGGTCGCGCCGTCGCCGGTGATCGACGCAGATCACTGCGAGGGAGTGCAGTGACCACGACCACCGGGCACCTCCCGGCACTCGCCGCCGCCGTCCTGCAACCCGGCTTCGTCGGCACCACCCCACCGCCGTGGGTCTGCCGCTGGCTCGGCGAGGGTCTCGGCTCGGTGGTGCTCTTCGCCCGCAACGTCGTCGACACCGAGCAGGTGGCCGCGCTCACCGCGACGCTGCGCGCGGAACGGCCGGACGTCATCGTGGCAATCGACGAGGAGGCCGGCGACGTCACCCGGCTGGAGTCGGTCCACGGCAGCTCCCGGCCCGGCAACTTCGCCCTCGGCGCGGTCGACGACCCGGCGCTGACCGAGGCCGTCGCCCGGGACCTCGGCGTCGAGTTGGCCGCCGCGGGCATCACCCTCAACTACGCCCCGGACGCCGACGTCAACTCCAACCCGGCGAACCCGGTGATCGGCGTCCGCTCCTTCGGCGCCGACCCGGCGCTGGTCGCGCGGCACACCGCCGCCTGGGTCCGCGGGCTCCAGGCCGGCGGCGTCGCGGCCTGCGCCAAACACTTCCCCGGGCACGGCGACACCCGCGTCGACTCCCACCACGACCTGCCGCGGATCACCGCCGACCGGGACCGGCTGGACGCCTGCGAACTGGCCCCGTTCCGCGCCGCCGTGGCCGCCGGGGTGCAGGCGGTGATGACCGGCCACCTGCTGGTGCCCGCGCTCGACCCGCACCTGCCGGCCACGCTGAGTCAGCGCATCCTCGGTGGGTTGCTCCGCGACGAGCTGGGCTTCTCCGGCGTGGTGGTCACCGACGCGGTGGAGATGCGCGCGGTCGCCGACCGGTACGGCTTCGCCGGGGCGACGGTCCGCGCCCTCGCCGCCGGCGCCGACGCGATCTGCATCGGTGGCGAACGGGCCGACGAGCAGTCCGCCCACGAGCTGCGCGACGCCATCGTGGCCGCCGTCGTCTCCGGTGAGCTGCCCGAGGAACGGCTCGCCGAAGCCGCCAAGCGGGTCGGTCAACTCGCCGCCTGGACGGTGACCGCCCGCAGCGCCGGCTCAGCCGGAGCGCGCGGCGTCACCGACGTCGGGCTGGTCGCCGCCCGCCGGGCCGTGCGGGTCACCGCCGCACCGGGCACGACTGTCGCGTTGCCGTTGACCCGCCCGGCACACGTCGTCGAGTTCGAGCCGCTGCGCAACATCGCCATCGGCGCCGAGACCCCCTGGGGCATCGGCGGGCCGCTGGGCGAGCTGCTGCCCGGCACCAGCACGGTCCGCTACGCCGAACCCGACGTGCCGGCCGACCCGGGCGCCGGGGCGGGCGCCCGCCCCCTGGTCCTGGTCGTCCGGGACCTGCACCGACACGACTGGATGCGCGCCGCCGTGCACCGCGCGTTGGCCACCCGCCCGGACGCGGTGGTGGTCGAGTTGGGCGTGCCCGAGCTGGTCACCGGGGCGGTGCACCTGGCCACCCACAGTGCCACCCGGGCCAGCGGACAGGCCGCCGCCGAGGTGCTCACCGGCGCCCGCTGACCGGCCTGCCCTACGGGAGGTCGGCGACCAGGTCGGCGTACTCGGGGTGTTTGTCGATGAACGCGGCCATGAAGGGGCACTGCGGCACCACTTTGGTGCCGCGCGCCCGGAGCTGGTCCAGGGTGCCGCGGACCAGCTCGCCGCCGACCCCCTTGCCCTGAAAGCCCCGGTCCACCTCGGTGTGGGTGAAGACCAGGACCTCCCCGCGCGGCAGGTACGCGGTGAACCCGGCCAGCGCGTCGTCGACCAGGATCTCGAAGCGGTGCTTCGCCGGGTTGTCCTCGACCAGGGTGCTCATCCGGCCATTCTCCCCGCCGGCTCGGCCAGCGCGTCGAGTTCGGCGAGCAACCGGTCCACCTCGTCGGCCGTGTTGTAGTGGTAGATGCTGGCCCGCACCGCGCCGCCGCTGTCGCGCAGACCCATCAGCTGGAAGTACTCGTAGGCGTAGTAGTCGCCGACGGAGAGGCAGAACCCGGCGGCGCCCAACGCCTCCTGGGTGGCCGCGGGCGACATCCCGGAGACCCGGAACGAGACCGTCGGGCAACGCCGCGCCGGCGAGCCGTAGACGGTGATGGCCGGGCGTTGGGCCAGCCCGGCGAGCAGCCGGTCCAGCAGGGCCTCCTCGTGTGCCTGGGCGGCGGCCAACCCGGCCCGCAGCCGTGCCCGCCGGTCCCCGACCGCGGCCGGGTCCAGCCCCGCCAGGTGATCCACCGCCGCGGCCACGCCGGCCAGCAGCGGGAAGCTCGGCGTGCCGTACTCGAACCGGTCCGGCACCGCGTCGGAGGACGGCACCAGCTTCGCCGGGCGCAGCGCCGCCCACCGGGCCGGATCCGCCACCATCGCCGCCAGGTGCGGCCCGGACCACTTGTACGCGCTGGTGACCAGCACGTCGGCACCGAGCGACGTCAGGTCGGTCGGGCCGTGCGGAACCGAGTGCACCCCGTCGACGTAGACCAACGCGCCGACCGCGTGCGCGATCTTGGCGATCGCCGACACGTCCGGCATGGTGCCGATGGCGTTGCTGCCAGCGGTCACCGCGACCAACCGGGTCCGCTCACCGACCAGGTCCGCGTACTGGGCCGCGGGCAGCTCACCGGTGTGCCGGTCGACCTCGGCCCAGCGCACCGTCGCGCCGGCCGCCTCGGCCGCCTGCACCCACGGCCGCACGTTCGAGTCGTGGTCGAGCCGGGAGACCACCACCTCGTCACCCGGGCGCCAGCTCGCGCCGAGCGTACGAGCCAAGGTGTACGTCAGCGCGGTCGCACTCGGGCCGAGCACCACCCCGGCCGGATCGGCGCCGAGCAGGTCGGCCACCGCCGAACGGGCCTCGGCCACCAGCTTCAACGACCGGCGACCCGCCACGTTGGCGGTGCTGCGGTTGCCGACGGCCATCCGCATGGCGTCGGTGACCGCGTCGATCACACCGGCCGCGGTCTGGGTGCCGCCGGCACCGTCGAGGTGGACGAAGCCCTCGGTCAGGGCGGGGTACGCGGCCCGGGTACGGGCGATGTCGAACGGCATGTCCCGGACCCTAGCCGGGGCAGCCCTCACGCTCGCCGTCGCCTCGGCGTCGCCGGCGTCTCGTACCCTTGGCGGGGTGACGAACCGACCCGCCACCATGCCCATTCCCTCCGTCCGCCGCGCCGCCGGTCTCTTCGCCGGTCTGGCGCTCGGCCTCGCCGTACTCACCGGTTGCAGCTCCCAGGGTGCTTCCACCGACTGCGCGCTGGACGCCTGCACGGTCACCTTCGAGCGAGGTGTCGAAGCGCGGACCACCATCCTTGGCGTCGAGGCCAAACTGATCGGTGCCGAGGGCGACCAGGTGACTGTCGAGGTCGCCGGGGAGCAGCTCAGCCTCACCGTGGGTCAGCAGGCTGCCGAGGCCGGCGGTTTCGCGGTCACCCTGGACAGCGTCACCGACCAGCAGGTCAAGGTCCGCGTCTCCCGCAACCCGGGTAACTGATTCGCATCGGGCGGCGGTGGCCGACGTTTGGGAATCTTCAGAATCGGAGATTGTGACGCCATGTCACTCACCCGTAGCGCCGAAGCCACCGCCTCCCGAACGGCGGACAGCCGGTGGCTGGAACTCCTCGCCCGGGCCGGCTTCATCGGCTACGGCATCGTCCACCTCCTCTTCGCCTGGTTGGCGTTGCAGATCGCGTTCGGCACGTCGTCCGACGACGGCGACCAGTCCGGCGCGCTGCGTACCCTCTCCGCACAGCCCCTCGGTAAGTTCCTGGTCATCGCCGTCGGCGTCGGCCTGCTCGCGATGGCGATCTGGCAGGCGCTGGAGGCGGCGGTCGGGCACCGCGCCGAGCGCGGCAAGGAGCGGGTCATGGAACGGGTCGCCTCGGCGGGCCGGACCATCGTCTACCTCTACTTCGCCTGGACCGCCTTCAAGGTCTTCTCCGACGCCGGGTCGAACAGCGCCGACCAGCAGGAGGCGCTGACCGGCAAGCTGATGACCTCCAGCGGGGGCCGTTGGCTGGTCGGGCTGGCCGGGCTGGTGCTCGCCGCGATCGGCATCGGCCTGGTCATCTACGGCATCCGCAAGAAGTTCGAGAAGCACCTGAAGACCGGTGAGATGAGCCCGAAGACCCGCCAGTTGGCCCGTCGCCTCGGCATCGCCGGTTACGCCGCCAAGGGCGTCGCGTACGGCATCTCCGGTCTGCTGGTCATCGTGGCGGCGGTGAACTACGACCCGGAGAAGGCCCGTGGTCTGGACGCCGCGCTGCACACCCTGCGCGAGCAGTCGTACGGCATGTTCCTGCTGACCCTGGTCGCCCTGGGCATCGCCGCCTTCGGCATCTACTGCTTCCTCCAGTCCCGGTACCGCAAGGTCTGAGCTGGTCGATTCTGAGGATGACGGGCACTCTTGGGCTTTTGCCCGGAGTGCCCGTCGTCTGGTCGAAGGGGAGCACCGAAGCCGTGCAGAGCTATCTCGAAACGGCCGTCGCCGCGCTCGTCGCGGCGGCGGCCGCCCTGTTCCTGGTCGAGGTCGTCCACCGGTTGACCCGGCGGTTCGGCCGCCGGTCACTGCTGCTGACCGAGTTGACCGAGCACGCGCACCGCCCGTTCCAGGTCGCCGCAACGGTCCTCGCCGTGCAGTTCGCCGTCCGCTTCAGCACCCGGTACGCGGTCGGCGAGAGCTGGCGGCGGCTGCTGCTGCACCTGCTCATCCTCGGCGTCATCGCCACCGTGGCCTGGCTGGTCGCCTGCCTGCTGGTCGTCGTGGAGGACACCGCGCTGGCCCGCTTCCGGGTCGACGTACCGGACAACCGGCACGCCCGGCGGGTACGGACCCAGGTGGTGATGCTGCGCCGACTGACGATCGCGGTGATCGTCATCCTGACCGTCGGCGTGATGCTGATGACGTTCCCCAGCGTGCGGGGCATCGGCGCCGGTGTGCTGACCTCGGCCGGTGTGGTCGGTGTGGTGGCCGCGCTCGCCGCGCAGAGCCTGCTCGGCAATGTCTTCGCCGGCCTCCAGCTCGCCTTCAGCGACGCCGTCCGCCTCGACGACGTGGTGGTCGTGGAGGGGGAGTGGGGTCGCGTCGAGGAGCTGACCCTCAGCTACGTGGTGGTGCAGATCTGGGACGACCGCCGGCTGATCCTGCCCACCTCGTACTTCACCAGCAAGCCGTTTCAGAACTGGACCCGGACGGAGGCGGCGGTGCTCGGCACCGCCGAATTCGACGTGGACTGGGCGGTGCCGGTGCAGACCATGCGCGAGGAACTGCGCCGCCTCGTCGAGGGCACCGAGCTGTGGGACGGGCGGGTCTGCGTCCTACAGGTCACCGACGCCACCGGCGGGACGGTGCGGTTGCGCGCGTTGGTCAGCGCCGCCGACGCGGGCAGTCTGTGGGACCTGCGCTGCCTCGTGCGGGAGCACCTGGTCGCCTGGATCCGGGACAACCGCCCGACCGCGATGCCCCGGCTCCGCACCGAGCTTGGCGACTCCAACAGCAACCTGTCCTGGCAGTGGGTGCAGCCGCGGCGCCCGGCCCGCCGCCGGTCCGACACCGAGGCGCCCGACGACGCCCGTGTCTTCGGCGGCAGCGACGACGGCGACGCCCGCAGCGAAGCCTTCGTAGGCCCCGAAGAAACCCGCCCCCAGTAGCCCCCGTCGCCCTCGCCCTCGCCCCGCACCGCACCGCCTCGCGCCGCCTCGCCCCGCCTCGCCCCGCGCCGCCCCGCGCCGCGCCGCGCCGCGCCGCCC
>NZ_JBAKHR010000037.1:0-64150 GCF_036902955.1 Micromonospora sp. CPCC 205558 | reverse complement strand
CGGCCGGCCGGGCCACGGGGAGCGGCCCGGCCGGCCGGGGCGCGGGCAGTGGCCCGGTCACCGACGGACGACTGTCACGCGGGCACCTTGGCGACCGCGTCGATGATGACCCGGAGCAGATCCACGACCCGCGGGCCCCAGCGGGAGGCGATGTCGTCGTCCAGGGCCACGACCTGGTTGTTCTTCACCGCGGTGAGGCCGGCCCAACCACTGCGCGCCTTGACCGTGTCGGCGTTCTGCTGGCAGCAGTTGGCGTCGGCCAGGAAGACAAAGTCCGGGTCGGCCTTGACGACGAACTCCTGGGACAGCTGCGGGTAGCCGAAGTTCTTACCGTCCGCGTCGGCCGGGTCGGCGATGTTGGTCAGGCCGACCTGGCTGTAGAGCGAGCCGATGAAGGTCTTGCTGGTGGCGCTGTACAGCTCCGGGCCCAGCTCGTGGAAGTAGGTGAGCTTCTCGGCGCGCTGCGGCAGGTCCTTGACCAGCTTGGTGATGTCGTCCTTCATCCGGGTCACCACGTCGGTGGCCTGGTCGGCGTGCCCGGTCAGCGTGCCCAGGTCGGTGATCTGCCGGTACGAGTCGTCGAGCGTGGTCGCCGCCGGGGTCTGGTACACCGGGATCTTCAGCTTGCCGAGCTGTTCGACGATCTTGTTGCGGTCGTCCGAGAGCACCACGAGGTCGGGGTTCTTACCGGCGATCGCCTCGGCGTTGGGCTGGAAGGCGGAAAGGTCGGTCTTGGGTGCGTCGGCCGGATAGTTCGACTGGTCGTCGACGGCGGTCACCTGCGGCCCGGCACCGATCGCGAAGAGCATCTCGGTGGCGGTGGGCGACAGCACGACGATCTTCTCGGGACGCTTGTCGAGGGTGAGCGCGCCGACCGTGACCGGGTAGGCGGCGGCTGCGGTGCCGCTGGTCGGTTGGTCGTCGGCCTTCTCGGCGCAGGCGCCGAGGGCGAGTGCGGTGACCGCGAGGGTCGCCGCGAAGAGCCGAGGGGTACGTCTGAACATCGGGGGCCTCCTGTCGGTCGAGGAGTGTGGTGCTTCGCCGACAGGGCCTTTGGTGCGCCCGCCCACGAGGCGCCCTTCCTCGAGAGCGCGTTTCGCGACCGATCCGCAGGCGACCTGGCTCGTCCCCACCGGCTGGTGGGGCTTCACAGTTGCGGGACAGCGCCGGATTCCGTACCGGCTTCGCTGCGGACTGGTCGGTAAGACGGTAGCGCACCGCCACGAGGGGCCGAATCGATCAAGGATGAATCGACGACGCGTGACCGGTGGACCGGCGCGCACCGAGGGATATGTCCCGGATCTGGAGGCTCGGGAGCGGGTGGTGGGGCCCCGCCGGGGCGGGACGGGGCCCCACCCGATCAGGAGGACGTGATGGTGACGTTGTCCACAGCCGCCTCGACCAGGCTGGCCCCGGACGCGTCGGCGGCCTCGACGAGCACGCGGACCGACTGGCCGGCGTACGGGGTGAGGTTGAGGTTCGCGACCGCCCAGCTTCCGTTACGGTTGCTCGCCGCGCCGGTCTGGGTGAGCAGTGCTGTGGTGCCGCCGTTGTGCACCACGCTCACCCGCAGGTAGTCCGCCGACGAGGCGTTCGAGCCGTGCGCCAGGTACCAGGCGAGCGAGAGGGTCAGCGTGCCGGACGACGGCAGGGTCACCGCCGGGGACCGGGCGCTGGTCACTCCGCCGTCGACGTCGTAGTCACCGGCCGCCGAGCCGGCCAGGCGGCCGGTGACCAGGTCGTTGGATCCGGCGTACGGGGTGAGCTGCTTGGCGCCGGAGGACGTGGTCGCCTGGGCTGCGCCACGTTCCCACGCTCCGACGGTGGCGGTGTCGGTGCCGGCGGGGTTGATGGTCCAGCCGGTGGCGGTCTCGAAGGTGTCCGACCAGACCGTGGTGCCACCACCACCGCCGCCGCAGTACTGCGCCTGCTTGCCGATGGCCCGGTACGGGCAGTCGGCGTACTCGCTGAGGATCAGCACCGCTTCGCGGTTGCGGGAGGTCTGCGCGGGGATCACCTCGTCGGGCGGGTAGAAGCCGCCGCCGCTGGCCGAGCCCGGGTACATCTCGAAGGTGTACGCCCAGATGTTGTGGGTGGCCCACATCCAGTCGAGGCTGTCGCCGTCGGTGATGTAGAGGTCGCTGGACTGTTCCGGGGTGTAGTTGTTGGTGGCCGCCATCTGCTGGCCGATGGTGGCGAAGGTGTTGTACTGGTCGGCGTTCATCCCGGTCGCGGTGTTCGCCGTGGTGTAGCCGTACGGCCAGAGCACCAGCTGCGAGTAGGTGTGGAAGTCGATGTTGGCCTTGATCTGCTGCACACCGCCGACCACCCGGCTGTTGACGAAGTTGCGCAGCGCCTGCGTTTCGGGGGCGGAGAACGCCGACGGCCCGCGGTAGGTCTCCGACGAGGTGGAGCTGGACGAGCCGCCGCAGCAACCCCAGTTGTAGCCCCAGTTCCGGTTCAGGTCGGTGCCCACGTTGGACGAGCCGCTGTTGGGCTGCCGGTTCTTGCGCCACGACCGGTACGAGCCGGTGGCGATGTCGTACTCGCTGCCGTCCGGGTTGACCGTGGGCACGATCCAGATCTCCCGGCTGTTGACGATGTTGGTGATCCGGGAGTCGCTGCCGTAGCTGTCGGTGAAGAGGTTGAGCAGGTAGATCGCCATCTCGACGGTCAGGTGCTCACGGGCGTGCTGTTGGGAGTTGAACAGGATCTCCGGCTCGCTCTCGTCCGTGCCGACGTTGTCGGAGATCTTCACCGCCATCAGGTCGCGGCCCTCGTACGACGAACCGATGCTGATCTTGCGGGCGATCGCCGGATGGTCGGCGACGACCTGGTTCACGACGGCGGTCAACTCCGCGTAGTCGTGGTAGTTGGAGTCGGCCGGCGGGAAGGCCAGTGTGCCGATCTCGCCGGCGCCGCGCTCGGCGTTGGGCGGCGGGGCGAGCGGTTCCAGTCGGAAGCCGAGCTTGCCGATCGCGGCGGCCTCGTCCGCGGTGGCCGAGATGTGCAGCACGCCGTGTTCGGAGTAGTCGATGGCCGCTCCGGTGCGGGCCACCGCGTTGCGGTCGGCGAGGGTTCGGGGCCCGAGGACCCGGTAGCTGGCGGCGGCCGACTCTGCGGTGCGGTCCGGTGCCGGTCGGGCGGCGACCGGACCGGCGGCGACGGTGACGATGCCCAGTCCGGTGACGACAGCGAGCACCAGGACGCGGCGGAAGGGGATGGGCGTGCGGAGGGCCATGGACTACCTCCTCGAAGGGCGGGAGATCCCGCTGGGTGAAGGACACTTCACCACCTGTCACATGGTCATATCAATATTGATCGTTGTCTTATGCATCCCAGGTGGACCATCACGGCGGCAATGATTTTCCACCTATCAACATCTGGCGAAACTTCCCTCCAGGCGGAAAACTGACCAGCGACGATGCCCCCTCGACCCAGCGGAGCACCCATGGCCAGACCCCGCCTGCGCGCGGCCGCCCTCGCCGGCGTCACCACACTCACCCTGCTCGCCACCGCCACGCCCGCGATCGCGGCCCACCCGCCCGCCCCCGCCCACGACGAGCAGATCACCTACCAGGACTGGTCCGGGCCCGCCGACTGGCACCGGGGCAGCCAGGCCGGCACCCGCGTCGTGCCCGGCGCCCGAGCGGGCGTCACCCTGGCCCGCCCGGCCGGCACCATCGAGTACGCGGACCCGCACACCGGCGCGACCCGCACCTGGGAGTACGGCACCTGGACCTCGCCGGTGACCCGGATCGGGTTCGACGCCACCGAACTGATCGCCTCCTGGAACGCGGAGACCCCCGCCGGCACCTGGATCCAGGTGGAGATGCAGGGCAACTACACCAGCGGCGACCAGACCCCGTGGTACGTCCTGGGCCGCTGGGCGTCCGGCGACACCGACATCAAGCGGACCAGCGTCAACCGGCAGGGCGACCCCTGGTCGACGATCTGGACCGACACCTTCAGCATCGACGACGCCACCGCCGGGGTGCTGCTCCGGTCGTACCAGCTCAAACTGACCCTCTACCGCGCGCCCGGGCAGAGCGCCGCGCCGGTGGTCCGGATGCTGGGCGCGATGAGCTCCACCGTGCCGGACCGGTTCACCGTGCCGCCGAGCGCCGGGCACATCGCCTGGGGCCGGGAACTGCCGGTGCCGCGCTATTCACAGAACGTGCACAGCGGGCACTACCCCGAGTACGACGGCGGCGGTGAAGCGTGGTGCTCACCCACGTCGACGGAGATGGTGGTCGAGTACTGGGGCCGCAGACCGTCGGCGGCCGACACCTCCTGGGTGGACCCGACCTACCCCGACCCGACCGTCAACCACGCGGCGCGGATGACCTACGACTACGCGTACGACGGCGCGGGCAACTGGCCGTTCAACACCGCGTACGCGGCCAGCTTCCCCGGGCTGGAGGGTCGGGTGACCCGGCTGCACTCGCTCGACGAGCTGGAGCGTTTCATCGCCGCCGGCATCCCGGTCGTGACCAGTCAGTCCTTCCTCGCCAGTGAGCTGGACGGGGCGAACTACGGCACCTCCGGGCACCTCTTCGTGGTGGTCGGCTTCACCGCCGACGGCGACGTGATCGTCAACGACCCGGCCTCGTCCAGCAACGACGTGGTGCGCAACGTCTACAAGCGTGCACAGTTCGAGCAGATCTGGCTGCGCACCAAGCGCACCAACGCCAGCGGCGGCGTCTCCGGCGGCTCCGGCGGCATCGCCTACCTGATCAAGCCGCTCTCAAAGCCCTGGCCCAAGGTTCCAGGCTCCACCAACTGGTAACCCCCACCCCCCTTGCGGTTGATCATGAAGTTATTGCCCGAACGCTCGTGTCGTGGCAATAACTTCATGATCAACGCTGGGGGTCTTCGTCCTCGCCGGCCAGGGCGGAGCGGAGGCGTTCCTTCTCCACCTTGCGGCGCTCGGCTGCTTCGGCGATCTCTCCGGCCATCTCGTCCCGCCAACCGCGCAGCAGGAAGAAGGAGAGCGCGGCGGAGAACGCCAACGCCAGCATCAGCTTCAGGAACACGTTCATGTCGATCAGCCAGAGGCCCGCCAACACGGCGACGAACAGCCCGATCCGGCCCAGCGTGTACTTGAGCGCGGCGCTCACCCGCACCACTCCGTTCTCTCCGTCGCCCGCCACTGCCGGCGGAAGGTTCGAGCCGCCCGGCGGGCGGTCATGGTCAGCCGGTCCGGCGGGCCAGCCAGCGGACGCCCGGGAACCAGAGGACCGCGTACGCCACGGTGAACGCCCCCGCCGCCAACGCGCCGGAGAACAGCGGCGGCAACCCCGCGGCCAGACCGGCGATCAACAGCCCCACGAACACCCCGACGGCAGCCGCAACCACCGCCGCCACCACCCGGGCCGCGCCGAAATCCCAGGCCCGGAAGTCGTCCCAGAACAACCACGCCGGCAGGATCACCGCCAGCCAACCATTGGTGTGCCCGAACTCGCCGGAGCCGATCGAGGCGAACGCCCACTCGAACAGCACCAACGCGAGCACGCCGATGACCAGACCGGCCAGACACACCCCGAGCAGATCGCCCAGGGTACGGATGCGCCCCTCGGCGTCCCGGCGGGGAAAGCCACTCTGCTGCTGCTCAGGTCCTCGTTGCTCGGTCATCGACTGCGAGGGTACGTGGCGGCTCAGGCCCAGACCTGCTGCGGCTCGGCGCGCCGCTGCGCCAGCGACGGGGCCTTGTCGTACTCCCGGACCACGTTGTAGCGGGTGTCCCGCTCGACCGGCTGGAAACCGGCGTCCCAGATCAGGTGCAGCAGGTCGTCGCGGTGCATGGTGTTCGGGGTGCCGTACGAGTCGGCGTCGTGAGTGATCTTGTATTCGACGACGGAGCCGTCCAGGTCGTCCACGCCGAAGTTCAACGAGAGCTGAGCCACCGACAGCCCGTGCATCACCCAGAAGTTCTTCAGGTGCGGCACGTTGTCGAAGAGCAGCCGGGAGACGGCGAACGTCTTCAGCGACTCGGCCGGCGAGGCCATCGTGGTGCGGGCCTGGATCCGGTTACGGATCTTGCCGTCCGCCGAGTCGACGAAGTCGTGCTGGTAGCGCAGCGGAATGAAGACCGCGAACCCGCCGGTCTCGTCCTGCAACTCGCGCAGCCGCAGCACGTGGTCGACGCGGTGCCGGGGCTCCTCGATGTGGCCGTACAGCATCGTCGCCGGGGTCTTCATGCCCTTGCTGTGTGCCAGGGCGTGGATGCGCGACCAGTCTTCCCAGTGGCAGGCGTGGTCGACGATGTGCTGCCGGACCTCCCAGTCGAAGATCTCCGCGCCACCACCGGTCAGCGACTCCAGGCCGGCGTCCATCAGCTCGTCGAGGATCTCGTCGGCGCTCAGGCCGCTGATCTTCTCGAACCACTGCACCTCGGTCGCCGTGAAGCACTTGAGCTTGACGGTCGGCAGCGCCGCCTTCAGCTCGCGCAGCACCTTCGGGTAGTACCGCCACGGCAGCGTGGGGTGCAGACCGTTGACGATGTGCAGCTCGGTGAGCTGCTCGTCCTCCATCTCCTTGGCCTTACGGACCGCCTCGTCGATGCGCATCGTGTACGCGTCCTTCTCGCCCGGCTTGCGCTGGAACGAGCAGTACGCACAGGACGCCGAACAGACGTTGGTCAGGTTGAGGTGACGGTTGACGTTGAACATCACCCGGTCGCCGTTCAACTCGGTGCGCTTGTGGTGCGCCAACCGCCCCAGCCAGGTCAGGTCGTCGCTCTCGTAGAGGGCGACACCATCCTCCCGGGTCAGCCGCTCACCGGCGTACACCTTCGCTTCGAGCTCACGCTTGAGTCCGGCGTCCATGGCACGTCCCTTCCACCTGCGGTCCGGATCGAGCGTACGTCGCGGCGCCGACGGGCCCGGCGGCACGGTCGCCGGCAGCGACCCACTTCACCAGACTCTCAGCCTCCCGTAACCCGGCGACGCATCGACATGAGTGGCGAGGTGCGGTAGTAACAAGGTGGGGCGGAACACACACACTGGTACCGTCCCGGCGGTCGCGCCCACCGAGCGCGGCGATGAGCAGTTGGACGGGGAGCGGCATGATCTACAGCGGGCGTGGGCGACGGCAGCGACGACGGAGCCCGGTGATCTCGCCGGTGCTGCGTCCGAAGCTCTGGGCCGCCCTGCTCGGCGCGATCGCCGCAGCCGTGCTGGCCACCCCCGCGTACGCGGATCCCGGCGTGCCGACCACCGTGCCGGACACCGGCTCGCGGCCGGCGGTCACCGGCTCGATTCAGCTGCCCGGCGGGGCACCGGTCGCCGGGGTGCCCGCCCCGCCGGTGGTCAACATCGGCACCGGCCCGCTCGCCACTGCGATCGCCGCAGGCGAGGTCCAGGTCGGCACGCTCGGCGAGGCGTTGCTGGTAAGCCGGCAGAAACGCGTCGACGCCCAGGCGCAGCTCGACGCGGCCGGCAAGGCGCTGGCGACCGCACAGGACGCCCTGCTCCGGGCCCAGCAGACCGCCGACACCGCCGCCGCCGAGGCCATCAAGGCCGCCGCCGCGCTGCCGCCCGGCGAACTCGCCCAGGACATCCGTGGGCTGAGCCGCCTGCAGGCGATCACCCGTGGCGAGAAGGTCGACGGTGGCACCACCGGGGTTGCCGGCGAGCTGTCCCGGGCCCGCGCCGGTGAGCAGGCCGCGTACCAGAAGCACAGCGAGGCCAAGGACCTGCTCGCCGCCGCCGAGGTGGAGTTCACCACGGGTGAGACCGCGCTCCGCGCCGCCGAGGCGAGCCTGCTCAAGCTGCGCCGGGACAACGCCGCCGCGCTGATCGAGATCGAACGCCAGCAGGAAGCCGCCGAGCAGCAGATCGGCGCCGGCTACGTCTCCAACCAGAGCATCAGCGGCATGGCCGCGCACCCCCGGGCCCTGGCCGCGGTCCGGTACGCGCTCGCCCAGCTCGGCGACCCGTACAAGTGGTCCGAGGAGGGGCCGGACCAGTTCGACTGCTCGGGCCTGATGTGGGCGGCGTACCGATCCCCCGGTGCCGACTACTTCGACCTGCCCCGGGTCTCCCGCGACCAGTACGCCGCCACCCGGGGTCGCACGGTTCCCCAGAGCGCGCTGCTCCCCGGCGACCTGCTCTTCTTCGCCTCGGGCAGCAGCTGGACGACGATCCACCACGTCGGCATGTACATCGGCAACGGCAAGATGGTGCAGGCGCCCACCACGGGCGACGTCGTCAAGATCTCGGTCGTCCGCTGGTCCCGGCTGTACGCCGCCACCCGGGTGATCGGCGCGGTGCCGGCACCGGTCGTGACCAATCCGACCCCGCCCGTCTCGCCCCCGAAGCCGACGCCCACCCCGACGCCCACGAAGACCACCACCCCGACGCCAACCCCCTCGCCCACCAAGACCACCACCCCGACCCCGACCCCGACCACCACGCCGACCCCGACGCCGACCTTGACGACCACCCCGACGCCGACCCCGACCGGCAGCACCACGCCGAAGCCGTCGGAGACCCCGAGCAACACTCCGCCGACCCTGCCCTCGGCACCGCCCAGCGCACCGAACAGCGCGTCGCCGACGACCACGCCGACGACCACGCCGAAGGCCAGCACGAGCGCCACGGGCGGCGCCAGCGCGACGGCCAGCGCCAGCAGCGCGGGCTGATCCGCCACGACGCGCTCCGGCTGTCCGCTTGGGGAGATCTGTGGCACCGTGACATCCAGGCACATCCGACCCGACGTCACGGGTCCGGGTGCGAGCATGGCGCGGAGGGCGGAAATGGCCGAGCAGAGAGTTCCGGCGGAGACTGTCGACCCCGTGGTCGACCAGGCCGGCCGACCAGGGCCGGACACCGCCGACCCGGTGGCCGCCAGCGCCACCAGCCCGGCCGACACCAGCCCGGCTGACAGCGACGCCAGCCCGGCCGACGCCAGCCCGGCCGACACCAGCCCGGCCGACAGCGACGCCAGCCTGGCCGACATCGGCCTAGCCGAGGCCAGCCCAGCCGACGCTGGATCGGCTGACAGCGACGCCGGCCCGGCCGACAGCGGCACGGCGCCGGTCGTCGCGGACGCCTCGACCGATGCCGATGACGACGTGCCCGCCGGTGTCGACGCCGCCTCCGCCGCCAGGGACGCCGCCGCGGCCGTCTCCGGGTCCGACGCCGGGGCCGCTGTCGACGGGCGCCCGAGCCAGGCCGCCACACCGGTGCGCGCCCGCGCCAGCGTGGTGACCGCCAAGGCTCTCCGCAGTGACCTGCCGGCCAGCGCTCCGGTCACCGCCACCACCTACCGGACGACCGGCTCGGCCAGCCCAGTCGACGCGTTGTTGCCGGGGCAACGGAGCGGCTCCCCCGGGCCGGCCCGGGCCAGCGCCACGGTTCCGAGCGGCAGCCGCGGCACGGCCGGCGCCCTGGGCACACCGGACCTTCGGGAGAGCTCGCCAGCCGTCTACCGGTCCGCGCCGGTGGGTACCGAGCCGGCCCAACCCCCGACGCCGTCGACTCCGGAGCCGGAGCCCACCCCACCCGGCCCCGGGCCGACTCAGCCGCCGCCACCGGAACCGGAACCCGCGCCGGCCCCGGGTCCGTACCCGCCCGGCCCGACGCCGACGCCAGAACCCCGACCCACGCCGCCCGGTCCGGTTCCGCCCGTTCCGGGCCCGCCCATCCCACCGCCCTCGCCGGTGCCGCCCATTCCCGGCCCGCCGTCGCCGCCCGTCCCGAGCCCGCCGCTGCCACCACCCGGCCCGCCGGTGCCCGCACCACCAGCCCCGCCCGGCCCGATGCCGGCACCGCCGTTTCCGCCGCCGCCGGCGATGACCGACACGCCCGGCGTACGGGCCACCGCGTCGGTCTCCGCGCCGCCGTCCGGATGGCCGTCCACCGGTGGGGCGGCCCGCCCGACGTCCGGTGGCGGATGGATGCCGACAGCCGCCTCCCCGCCGCCGGTGGTGCCCGCGCCAGCGCTGCCGAGCTGGCCACCGTCCACCGCCGGGACTCCGTCGTCGACCCGGAGCAGCACCGGCGACTCCCGAATGACCGCACCACCGAGCGGCCCTCCGGCCGGCTCCGCCGCATGGAGCGCGGACGGCACCGCCAGACGGAGCGCGGCCGGCACCCGTGGTGGGCGGCAGGACGGCGGCTCCGACCTGGCCGGCACCGTTTACGGCAACGGCGAGGGGGCCGGCTTCACCACTGTCGCGATACCCGCCAACGCGGTGGAGACCTCCGGCTCGTTGACCGGGCACATCCTGGCCCAGGGCTGGTCCGACACGCCGGCCGAGCGGTCCAGTAACGCCCGGGTGATGATCGTCCTGGCCGCCGCGCTGGGGTTGCTGGTGGCGATCAGTGTCGCGGTCGTCCTGCTGGCCGGCGACGCCCTGGACGGTCTGGTGGGCAGCGTGCTCAGCGGGTGAGCCAGCGAGTGACAGCGATGGTGAGTCCGCCCACTACCGTCGGACAACCGGCTGGCGGCTTCGCCAGACCGCCGTACACTGGCTGAGATCACTGACCCGGCGCGCGTGGTGTGCGCCCCTGGGCGATCTTGCGGGCGATCCGGCGGCACAGCCGCGGCAGGCCATCGCGAAGATGCGCCCCGCTCGAAAGGTTTTTGTTGACCACCTCTGCTGACCCCAGCACCGTTACGTCCGTTTTCAACTCAGTCCCGGCGACCGACGCCGCCCGGGAGCAGCTCGACACCTCTCCGAGTGAGGCCGGCACCGCACCGGCGGCGACCGCCACCCCGCAGGCCGAGCCCGTGCCGACGGAGACCACCGAGCCGATCAGCTTCGCCGCTCTCGGCCTGCCCGAGCCGCTGGTCCGCGCACTGGCGCAGCAGGGCATCACCAGCCCGTTCGAGATTCAGCGGGCCACCGTTCCGGACGCGATCGCCGGCCGCGACGTGCTCGGTCGAGGGCAGACCGGTTCGGGCAAGACGCTCGCCTTCGGCCTGCCGATGATCGCCCGGCTGGCCAACCGCAACCGGGCCCGGCCGATGCGTCCGCGCGCCCTGGTCCTGGTGCCTACCCGCGAGCTGGCCATGCAGGTCAACGACGCTCTGGTGCCGCTGGGCAAGTCCGTGGGCATCTTCCTCAAGACCGCCGTCGGCGGTGTTCCGTACGACCGTCAGATCGACGCGCTGCGCCGCGGTGTGGAGATCATCGTGGCCACCCCGGGCCGGCTCGGCGACCTCATCGAGCGGGGCATCTGCCAGCTCGACGACGTCGAGGTCACGGTGCTCGACGAGGCCGACCAGATGGCCGACATGGGCTTCCTGCCCGAGGTGACCGAGCTGCTGGCGAAGACGCCCGCGAACGGCCAGCGGCTGCTCTTCTCGGCCACCCTGGACGGTGACGTCGACGCGTTGGTCAAGCGGTTCATGACCGACCCGGTCACCCACTCCACCGCGCCGTCCACCGCCTCGGTGTCCACCATGGACCACCACATGCTGTTGATCCCGCCGCACGAGAAGTTCCCGGTGGCGGCCTCGATCGCCGCCCGGGATGGCCGGACGATGGTCTTCGCCCGTACCCAGCTCGGGGTGGACCGGCTGGTCGAGCAGCTCGCGGCCGTCGGCGTACGCGCCGGTGGGCTGCATGGCGGCAAGACCCAGCGGATGCGCACCAAGACGCTGGCCGAGTTCCGTGAGGGCCGGATGAACGTGCTGGTCGCCACGGACGTGGCGGCCCGGGGCATCCACGTCGACGGGGTCACCCTGGTGCTGCACGTCGACCCGCCGAAGGACCCCAAGGACTACCTGCACCGCGCGGGTCGTACCGCCCGGGCCGGCGAGTCGGGCGCGGTCGCCACGTTGGTGCTGCCCAAGCAGCGCCGCACCACCCTGGCGATGATGGAGAAGGCCGGCGTCGCGCCGGCCGAGACCCGGGTCCGGGTGGGAGACGCGGCGTTGGCCGAGCTGGTCGGCGCCCGTGAGCCCAGTGGCGTCCCGGTCCGCGTCGAGGCGGAGCCCCGGGGCTACGGCGACCGCTCCGGCGGCCCGCGCCGGTTTGACGACCGGGCCGGGGGCCCGCGTCGTTTCGGTGACCGCTCGGGCGGCGAGCGTCGTTTCGGCGACCGACCGCAGGGCGAGCGGCGCTACGGCGACCGACCCACCGGCGAGCGCCGCTTCGGCGACCGCCCGCACAGCGACCGCCCACAAGGCGACCGCAGCTACAGCGACCGCCCGCAAGGCGAGCGGCGCTACGGCGACCGACCCACCGGCGAGCGCCGCTTCGGCGACCGGCCGCAAGGCGACCGCAGCTACGGCGACCGGCCGCAGGGCGAGCGGCGTTACGCCGACCGGGACACCCGGGGGTACGGCGACCGCCCGCAGGGCGACCGCAGCTACGGCGACCGGCCGCAGGGCGAGCGGCGTTACGCCGACCGGGACACCCGGGGGTACGGCGACCGGCCGCAGGGCGAGCGTCGGTTCGGCGACCGGCCGCAGTTCGGTGACCGGGACGGTCGGGGCGATCGACCGACCGGCGAGCGGCGCTTCGGTGACCGACCGCAGGGTGAGCGGCGCTTCGGCGACCGGGACGCTCGGGGTGGTTTCCGCCAGGAGAGCCGCGTCCGGGACGACCGGCCCCGCGATGACCGGCCCCGCGAGGACCGCCCGCGTGACGATCGGCGCGGTTTCGGCGGGCGGCCGGCGGCGCGTACCCACTGATTGATCAACCGAACGCCGTCGCGAAGCCCAGGCTTCGCGGCGGCGTTCGCGCATGCCCTGCCGATGCCGATCAGGTCGCGTAACGTCCGGCTCATGCCGACCATGCCGAAGTCAATCTTCTGGTCCCGGACGGACACCGCCGGCAGCGAGCAGGTCCTGCTCGACGACGTCCGCGGGTTGGCGGCCCGGGGCACCCTGCTCGCCGTGGACCCGATCCCGTGGACCGCCCGCTACCAGCTGACCACCACGCCGGATTGGGCCACCGCCCGGGTCGAGGTCGAGGCCGAAGGGCTCGGCTGGCTACGCCGGGTGACGCTGGAGCGGGCCGCAGGCCGGTGGCGGGTGACCACCGCCGAACAGGGCGACCTGGACTCGGCCCTCGTCGCGGCCGGTCACCCTCGGGCCGGCCTGCCCGGCACGGACGACCCGGACCGGCTGGCCGACGCGCTCGACGTCGATCTGAGCGGTTCGCCGCTGTTCAACACCCTTCCTGTTCACCGGCTCAGGATGGCGACCGAGCCGGCCGATGTGGCACACCGGATCACCGTCGCCTGGGTGCTGCTGCCCGGCCTGGAGGTGGTGCCGGCCGAGCAGATCTACACCGGGCTCGGGCCGGGTCGGGTGCGCTTCGCCAGCGGCACCTTCACCGCCGACATCGATCTGGACGACAGCGGCTACGTGGTGCGCTACCCCGGGCTGGCCGAACGGATCGACCCACGCTGACCGGCGCCGAGCCGGGCCGTGCCCCGCTGCAAGGCGGCTCACCCAGGCCAAGGTCCACGGCGCGGTTCAGCCGCCAAGGCCCACGGCGCGGTTCAGCCGCCAAGGCCCACGGCGCGGTTCAGCCGGGCCAGGCCCCGCTGGCCAGGAAGCGGTCGATCGTGGCCAGGTGCGGCGTCAGGTCGAGGCCCTGGGCGGCAACCCAGTCGTCGGAGTAGTAGGTGTCGGCGTACCGGTCGCCCGGGTCGCAGATCAGGGTGACCACCGAACCGGTCCGACGTTCGGCGAGCATCGAGGCGATCAGGCCGAACGCGCCCCACAGGTTGGTGCCGGTGGACCCGCCCACCCGGCGGCCGAGCAGCGCCGATCCGGCGCGCATGGCGGCCAGTGACGCCGCGTCCGGCACTTGGACCATCCGGTCCACCACCGAGGGCAGGAACGACGCCTCCACGGTGGGCCGGCCGATCCCCTCGATGCGGGAGCCCTTCCCGGTCCGTATCGACCAGTCGGCGGCCAGCCAGGCCGGGTAGAACGCCGAGTTCTCCGGGTCGACCACGCAGAGCTTGGTGGCGAGCCGACGGTACCGGGCGTACCGGCCGATGGTCGCGCTGGTGCCCCCGGTGCCGGCGCCCACCACGACCCAGGTGGGGATCGGGTGCCGCTCCAACTCCAACTGTGCGTAGATCGACTCGGCGATGTTGTTGTTGCCCCGCCAGTCGGTCGCCCGCTCGGCGTAGGTGAACTGGTCCATGAAGTGCCCGCCGGAGTCCTCGGCCAGCCAGCGGGCCTCGACCACCACGCTTGCCGGGTCGTCCACCAGGTGGCACCGGCCGCCCTGGAACTCGATCTGCGCGACCTTCTCCGGCGAGGTGGAGGCGGGCATCACGGCGATGAACGGCAGGCCCAGCATCCGGGCGAAGTACGCCTCGGAGACCGCAGTGGAACCCGACGACGCTTCGACGATCGTGGTGCGCGGCCCGATCCAGCCGTTACAGAGCCCGTAGAGGAACAGCGAGCGGGCCAGCCGGTGCTTCAGCGAGCCGGTGGGGTGTGACGACTCGTCCTTGAGATAGAGGTCGATCCCCCATTCCCGGGGCAGCGGAAACGGCAGCAGGTGGGTGTCGGCCGAGCGGTTCGCGTCCGCCTCGACGGCGGCGATCGCCTCGGTCACCCAGGTCCGGCTGGATTCGTCGCACCGGTCGAGATGAGTCACGCGAGGAAACGTAGCAAGCAGGTAAGCGGTGCTCAGCGCCGGTCCGGCGGTGCCGACCGGCGGCGTTGGCGGCGCTGACCTGCGCGGCCGGCGGCCCGGACCAGCGGGGTCAGCGCGACGGCCACCCTGGGCAGCAGGTCCAGCAGGCGCACCTGCGCTCCCCGCCAGCGGGGCAGGCTGACCACCGGACGTGGCCGGTGGGCCAACCGGACCACCCGGGCCGCCACCCGCTGCGCGGTCAGCATCGACCCGGTGAACGAGGCCACCGCCCCCGGATCGTCCAGCCGGTCGTGCAGCATCGGGGTCCAGATGCCGTCCGGGCAGAGGCAGGAGACGTGCACCCGCCGGTATCCGGCCATCCGGAGGTCGGACAGGGTGCCGAGGCTGAACGCCAGCAGGGCGTGCTTGCTGGCCGCGTACACCGTCTCGCCGGGCGCCGCGATCAGCCCGGCCAACGAGACGACGTTGAGCACGTGGCCGTGGCCCTGCGCGCGCATCACGGTCAGCGCGGCGAGGGTGCCGTTCATGGCGCCGTGGGCGTTCACGTCGAGCACCCGGCGGCGGGTCGGGGCGTCGTGCTCCCACGACGCCCCGGTGACCAGGATGCCGGCGTTGTTCACCCAGAGGGCGAGGTCACCCCGGCTCGCCGCGGTCGCGGCGATGGCGGCGCAGGCGTCCTCGTCCCGGACATCCAGGGCGGCCGACCAGCCGCCGAGCGGCGCCGCTGCGGTCTGCACCGCCGCCGGGTCGAGGTCGGTGAGCAGCACCGACCAGCCGTCGGCGTGCAGCGCGGTGGCGATGGCCCGGCCCAGACCCCCGGCGGCGCCGGTCACCACCGCCACGGGACGCGCCGGAGGGATCATCGGCGCACGCTACCGCCGACGGACCGGGCGACACCAGGGGTACGCGGTCAGGCCGCGGCGGGGCCGACCGGCTGAGGGCGGTTCTCCCACTTGGTGGAGAGCGCGATGGCGGTACGGGTGGAGGCGACCCCTGGCGTCCGGTTCAACCGCACGATCAACTGTTCCAGCTCGGCGATCGTGCCGACCCGCGCCTTGAGAAGGAACGACTCCACGCCGGCCATGAAGTAGCAGGACTCGATCTCGGGCAGCACCCGCAGCGACTCGAGCATGTCGTCGGTGTCGGCGCCGGAGTCCTCGACGATGCCGATCAGCGCGGTGACACCCAGCCCGATCGACTCCGGGGCCACGTCCGCGCGGTAGCCCCGAACCACACCGCTGCTTTCCAGCTTGCCGACCCGTTCGTGCACGGCCGGGGCCGAGAGGCCCACCTGTCGGGCCAGCTCGGCGTACGAGAGGCGCGCGTTGCCGCGCAGCAGGTCGACGAGGCTCAGGTCGATGGCATCCACAGAGAGTGACCCTAACCGTTCCCACGTAACGTGCGGCCTTCGGCACCCGTTGGACTGAGCGGTGAGTCACTGTTCAAAAACCGGCGGTCAGGGCAGAGGTAGCACCAGTAACATTACTAACTCCCCACTCAGTGCATTTTTCGCGTTTGGGCGGACAGGCCATGTCCCTGGTGCTGTAATTGCCATACGTCCCTCATGACGGCTCTGGGCTACGCACCAGCCGGGGGCAGTGTGTTCAGCCGGGGGCTTCGTCGACGCGAGGAGGGGGCTGTGGACACTGGAGATCGCCTGCTGACACCGGGTGAGGTCGCCGCGCTGTTTCGGGTAGACCCGAAAACTGTGACGAGATGGGCGGCGGCCGGCCGGATAGGAAGCATCCGGACTCCAGGCGGGCATCGCCGGTTTCGGGAATCCGAGGTGCGAGCCCTGCTTGAGGGGGAGGGCATGCTGGACGAGGTGGATGAGGTCGGAAAGCCACGCAATGTGGGCCCGGCGGCTTCCACGGGGCCGGGTCCGGCCAACGCCGGCATGTACTGAACTGGTGCGGACAACGCCACGCGGACCGGACACCAGTCCGGTCCGCGTCCCGCTTCGGCCAACCGTCGCGCGACGGCGCCGGTCGTCCTGAGCCGAACGCCGGTACTCAACGCGACCGGACGGGTCAACGCGACCGGACGGATCAGCTTCGCGCTGCCCCGAGCTGGCCGGACCACCGCCGGAACAGGGTGTGTGGGACGCCGAGCGCGTCCAGCACCTTGCCGGCCACGAAGTCGACCAACTGCTGTGCGCTGGCCGCCGCGCCGGCACCGTAGAAGCCGGGGCTGGCAGGCAGCACCACCGCGCCCGCGTCGTGCAGCGCGATGAGGTGCTCCAGGTGGCTGCGGGTCACCGGTGTCTCCCGGGGGACCAGCACCACGGGGCGGCGTTCCTTGAGGTTGACCTCGGCGGCGCGCTGCAACAGGTCCTTGGAGAGCCCGATCGCGATGCCCGCGCAGGCTGCCGTGCTGGCCGGGACCACGGTCATCCCGCGTACCCGGTAGGAGCCACTGCTCGGCCCGGCGGCCAGGTCACCGGCCGGCCAGTGCCGCACATCAGCCGAGGTCAGGTCCCGGCCGAGCCAGGCGGCGAGGTCCTCGGCCCAGTGCCCGTCACGGAAGGGCCGGCCGGTCTCGTCGAGCACGGTGAGTCGCGCCGCCCGGGACACGATCAGGTCCACCGGCTCGCCCGCGTCGAGCAGCCCGCCGATGACGGCCACCGCGTACGGCGTACCGGAGGCACCGGAGACCCCGACCACCCATGGTTCCCGCATGCCCCCCAGCCTGCCTGGTCCGGCTGGTCCGCCGGTGGGCACCCCCGGGTTGGTACGGTCCGACATGTCGGGCGGGGTACCTGCGCATCCCGCCGACCTGACATGCTGCCGCTGGCGATTCGCACCGGAACCATCTCGCAGAGGAGGCATCGGTGACGACCGGCGAGATCCTCCGAACGCTGCGTGCCGAATGTCCGATCCCGTCCCGGCTTCCACCACACGCCGATCGGGTGCAGGGCTGGCTGCTCGGCCTGCTGCCCGAGCTTGGCCTTCCACTGGACGACGCCGCGCTGCGGCGGCTGTCCCGGGGAGCCTTCGCCCGGTACGCCGGGCGGCTCTACCCGGAGGCGACCGAAGCCGACCTGCGGGTGCTGGCCGCCCTGTTCACCTGGTTCTTCCTGGTCGATGACGCCTGCGACGGGCCGGACCGGTTGACCTCGGAGCAGATCCGGGCGTTGCGCAACGGTGCCCTGGCGCTGCTGCACGACGGCACCCGGCTGCGGCAGAGCGGGCTGACCGGCCCGCTGCGGCGGCTGCTGGTGCTGGCGTGGCGGGAGCCGCGCCGCCGGATGCCGGCCCGGTGGCGGCAGCGCTTCGCCGACGCGGTGGCCCGACACCTCGACGGCACCTGGCAGGAGGCGGTCAACAAGGAGACCGGGCGCCGCCCCAGCGTCGACGAGTACGTCGAGCTGCGTCGGTCGACGTCGGCGGCGGAGGTGTCGTACCCGCTGGTGGAGTTCGTCAGCGGCCGACCGTTGCCCGACCCGGTCTACCACCACCCGCTGCTGCGTCAGATCGCCCGCACCGGCAACGACCTGCTCTCCTGGTACAACGACCTGGCCTCGCTGGAACGGGACCGGACGACCTCCGGTGGGCACAACCTGGCCCTCGCCCTGCAGGCCGAGCTGGGGGTGCCGGAGGCGGAGGCGGTCGAACGGGCGGCCGAGCAGTGGCGGGAGGCGATGCGGCGCTTCGTCGCGCTGCGCGCCGCGGTGCCGTCGTTCGGCCCGGCGTTGGACAAGGCGGTCGCCGACCATCTCGACGGGGTCGCGTACGCCGTGCGAGGGACCATCGACTGGACCTTCGAGAGCGCCCGCTACCCCGTCGACACCGCGCCACCAGCCCCAGGCCGGTAGACCGAGCCGGGCCCAGCCTCGGACCGAGCCGCGCCCAGCTTCAGGGTCGTAGGCCCAGCCGGACAACCAGGTCGAGCAGGGCGAAGAGGAACAGCGCGATGCCGACGAACCCGTTGGCGGTGAAGAACGCCCGGTTGACCTTGCTGAGGTCGGTCGGGGTGACCACCAGGTGCTGGTAGGCGAACGCCGCCGCTGTCAACGCCAGCCCGATCCACCAGAGCCAGCCGAGACCGATCACCGCGCCGAACCAGATGAACAGCGCGAACGTCACCACGTGCGCGACCGTGGAGGCGTGCAGTGCGAAGCGTCGACCGTACCGGGCGGGCACGCTGTGCACGCCGATCTCCTGGTCGATCTCGGAATCCTGGCAGGCGTAGATCAGGTCGAAGCCGCCGATCCACAGCCCCACGGCTGCGCCGAGCAACCAGGCCGGCCCGGAGCCGTCCAGGTTGCCGGTGACCGCCAGCCAGGCGCCGACCGGGCCGACCGCCTGGGCGACCCCGAGGATGGCGTGCGGCCAGTTGGTGAACCGCTTGGCGTAGGGGTAGACGACCAGCGGCACCACGGCGAGCGGCGCGAGCACCAGGCAGAGCGGGTTGAGCAGGGCGGCAGCGACCAGGAAGACCACCAGCGCGACGGCCGCGCCGGTCCAGGCCGTCCGCACGCTCACCGCTCCGGTGACCAGTTCCCGGCCGGCGGTACGCGGGTTCCGCGCGTCGATCTTGCGGTCGAGGATCCGGTTGGCGGCCATCGCGAACGTCCGCGCCCCGACCATCGCCACGGTGATCAGCAGCAGGTCGAGCCATCGCACACGGCCGCCGTTGATCTGCATGGCGGTCAGCGCGGAGAGGAACGCGAACGGCAGCGCGAAGACGGAGTGCTCGACGGCGACGAGCTTCAGGAAGGACTTGGTCCGGCCCGGCGTCGCTGCCGGTGCGTCGAGGACGGCCATCAGATTCCGTACTCCTTCCAGCGCTTGTCGACCAGGGCCGTGACTTCCGGACTCATGCTCATCTCCTCCGGCCAACCGCGGGTGTAGCCCTCGGTGGGCAGCTTGCGGGTCGCGTCGACGCCAGCCTTGCCGCCCCAGAACTGCTGGTACGACGAGTGGTCGAGGTGGTCCACCGGACCCTCGGTGAGCAGCAGGTCACGGGCGTAGTCGACGTTGCCGAAGGCCCGGAAGGCGACCTCGTTGTAGTCGTGCACGTCGCAGTCCTCGTCGACGATCACGATCAGCTTGGTCAGCGACATCAGGTGCGCGCCCCAGATCGCGTTCATCACCTTCTGCGCGTGCTTCGGGTAGCGCTTGCGGATGGAGACGATCGCGCAGTTGTGGAAGACGCCGGCGGCCGGCAGGTCGTAGTCGACGATGTCCGGGATCATCAGCTTGAGCAGCGGCTGGAAGATCCGCTCGGTGGCCTTGCCGAGGCCGTGGTCCTCCTGCGGCGGCTTCGAGGTGACGATCGAGTGGTAGACCGGCTTGCGCTGCATGGTCATCGCCTCGATGTGCAGCACGGGGAACGGCTCGACCGGTGTGTAGAAACCGGTGTGGTCGCCGAACGGCCCCTCGGGCAGCCGCTCACCCGGCTCCAGGTAGCCCTCCAGCACGATCTGCGCGTGCGCCGGCACCTGCAACGGCACGGTGAGGCAGTCGACCATCTCCACCCGCTCGCCGCGCAGGAACCCGGCAAACAGATACTCGTCGATGTCACTGGGCAGTGGCGCGCTGGCCGCGTACGAGACGACCGGGTCGCAGCCGATCGCGACCGCGACCGGCAGGCGCTGCCCGAGCCGCTCGGCGACCGCGTGGTGCGCCGTCGAGTCCTTGTGGATCTGCCAGTGCATGCCCAGGGTGTTGCGGCCGTGCTGCTGGAGTCGGTACAGGCCGAGGTTGCGCTTGCCGGTCTCCGGGTGCTTGGTGTGGGTCAGCCCGTAGTTGTGGAAGATCCCGCCGTCGTCCGGCCAGACCTGCAACCCCGGCAGCCGGTTGAGGTCGACGTCCTCACCCCGGTAGACGACCTCCTGGCAGGGCGCGGTCTTCACCTTGCGCGGGGGGACCGACTTGAGCTGCATGACCTTGCCGAGGCCCTCGCGGATGCCCGACCAGCCGACCGGCAACTCCGGCTTGATCAACGCGCCGATCCGGGCACCGACCTCGTCCAGCGTGTCGACGCCAAGGGCCATCGCCATCCGCTTCTCGGTGCCGAACAGGTTGATCGCCACCGGCATCTCGCCCCGGGTCGGACGCTCGAAGAGCAGCGCCGGGCCGCCGGCCCGCACCGTGCGGGTGACCACCTCGCTGATCTCCAGGGTCGGGTCGACCGGGACGTCGACGCGGCGCAACTCCCCCGCGCGCTCCAGCGCCGCGAGAAAGTCCTTGAGATCGGTGTACGGGAAGCCACGAGCCGCCATGTCGCCCAGTCTCCCGCACCGGCTCCCGCACGACCCAAGCCGGGTGCTGTGACGCGCGCGATTGCGCCCGGGCCCGTGGTCGCGTGGTGGACGCAAACCACGGCTTGATCCACTCGCGTTTCAAGAAGTCGTGGTATCCGACGGCTCGGGATGGCCCGACTTCCTGAATACCGAGTGGATCAACGGCCGCCTCGCGCATGGCAGGCGGTGGAAGGGGTAGCCCGGCGGCAGGCAGGCGGGCGGGCGGAGGCGGCGATGGGCGGGGAGCGGGTTCCGGCGGGGTTCACCGAGCAGCGGGCGCGGGTCGGCCAGATCACCATGAACTACGTCCGCGGCGGCGCCGGCCCACCCCTGGTGCTGCTGCACGGTTACCCGCAGTGCTGGCACATGTGGCGGCACCTGCTGCCCGAGTTGGGGCGCTCTTTCGACGTGGTCGCGCCCGACCTGCGCGGCTTCGGGGGCAGCGACGCCCCGGACGGCGGGTACGACAAGAAGACCGTCGCCGCCGATCTGCACGGGCTGCTCGACCAGCTCGGCCTGGTCAGCGACCTCCGGCTGGTCGGGCACGACCTGGGGACCATGGTGGCGTACGCGTACGCCGCCGCCCATCCGCAGCGGGTGAGTCGGCTGGTCCTCAGCGAAGCGCCGATCCCCGACGAGAGCATCTACACGTTTCCCGCGCTCACCGAGGGCGGGCCAGGAGTGTGGAACTTCGGCTACTTCTCCATCGGCAACGGGCTTCCTGAGCAGCTGGTCAACGGGCGGGAGTCGCTCTGGGTGGACCTGTTCACCGATGCCCTGATGGTGCGCAAGGGCAGCATCGCCGCGCCCGACATCGAGGAGTTCGCCAGCCATCTGCGCGACCCGGCGCAACTGCGGGCCAGCTTCGCCTACTTCCGGGCGTTCGAGCAGGACATCGCCGACAACGCGGCGTACCGGGACACGAAGCTGACCATGCCCGTGCTGGCCGTCGGCGCGGCGGCCAGCCTCGGTGAGCAGGTCGCCCAGCAGGTTCGCCGGTACGCCGACACGGTCCGCGGCGAGGTGATCGAGGACTGCGGGCACTGGCTGTACGAGGAGCGCCCGGACGAGATGCTGGCCCTGCTGCGCGACTTCCTTCAGGCGGCCTGAGAAGCCCTCGAACTCCACTAGTTGATCAAGAAGTTTGCGTCATCCGGAGCCACTTCGGTGACGCAAACCTCTTGATCAACGCTGGTGCGGGGCGGGCCGGCGAACGATGGAGTAGTGGGCGTCCAGGCGTGGGCGGCCAGCGGCGGGTCGAGCGGTGCCCGGGTGAGCCGGTTGGCGAAGGTGGACATGGTGTACGCGCCGACGCCGAGCACCACGTCCAGCGCGTGTCGGGGCTGGTAGCCGGCGCTCAGGAAGGCGTCCAGCTCGTGGTCGGGCACTGCGCCCCGGTGGTCGAGCACGGCCAGCGTGAACCGGCGCAGCGCCTCCAGTCGCGGCTCGGGCAGCACCGAGCCGGAACGCAGTGCGGTGATCAGCTCGGGGGTCGCGCCGAGTTGGGTGAGCTTGCCGGTGTGCAGGGCGACGCAGAAGTGGCATTCGTGACTGGTGGAGATCGTCAGGATGACCACCTCCCGGTCCAGCGGGGCGAGGTCGGTCTGCTCGAAGCCGGCGCTGGCGGTGAGGAAGCCGCTCAGCAACTGCGGGGAATCGGCCATCAGCGCCACCGGGGTGGGCAGCCAGCCGAACCGGCCGCGTACTCCCTCGATGGACCGACGGGCGGCGGCAGGTGCGGTCTCAACGGTGTGGGCGGTGAAGACGGACATGGTTACCTGCTTCCCAGAGCTTGGAGCGGGGGACGTTACGATAGTCAACGTGGTTGACGAAATAGTAAACGTGGTTGTCGAACATGGCAAGCACTGATCCCGCGCGCCCCGGCTTCGCGCTGCCGCTGTTGCTGCTGGCCGGCTTCCGGACGCTGATCGACGACCTGCACGCCGAACTGGCCCAGGAGGGGCACCCGGAGCTGCGACCGCTGCACGGGTTCGTGCTCCAGGCCGTCGGCGCGGACGGCACCACCGCCACCGAGCTGGGCCAGCGGCTGGGCATCTCGAAACAGGCCGCCGGCAAGACCGTCGACCGGTTGGTCGCCGTCGGCTACCTGGAGCGGGTCGACGACCCCACCGACGCCCGACGGCGGCTGGTCCGGGTGACCCCACGCGGCGCCGACGGACTCCGCCGCTCGGCGGAGGTCTTCGACCGGCTGCGCACACAGTGGGCCGACACGCTCGGCCCGGAACGGGTCACCGCCATGGAGGACGACCTGCGCACGATGGCCTCGGCCAACTGGTTCAGGCTCGACGTGCCGGGCTGGTTCGGCGGCTGATCGCGGCTGACGGTCAGTGGGTGCGGGCCAACTCGACGAAGTCCCGCCACCGGAACGCCAGACCACCAGACAGCCGGGCGCCGGAGCAGACTGGATCCATGTCGGACGCTTATGTCGTCGGCGACCCGGACGGGTTGTCGCCCCTGCTGGTCGAGCTTCGCGACGCCGTCGCCCGGGAGCTGCACGCCCAACTCGCGTTGCGCGGCGAGCGAATCGAGCTGGCCGATCTGCCGGAGGTGTCCTACCAGGTCACCGTCCAGGTCGAGCGGACGTTGCGGGTCTGGCGATCGGCGCGACGGCCTCCGACCGGGTCCTTTTTCGACGGAGAATCCGGCCCGGTCGACCGATCAAGAAGTGTCACAGGCGATCTCTAAGATCGTGGATGCCGGCGGGGTCGGGGTGTTGCGGGCCCGGCGCTCCCGGCCGCACGATGCCGCTGACCCTGACCAGCACCGGGGCCAGCCAGCCCCGGGTGACCATCGACCTGACCGGGCTGGCGGGCGTGGCCACCGCCGCCTTCCCCGACTTCTGCGTCACTCAGGGCACCTCGGTGACCTGCCCGATGCCGCCGACCGCCATCGACGAGTTCGGCACGCTCACCGGCACCGTGCCGGTGGTGTTCCGGCCCGCGCCCGGCGCGCTCGACGGCGCGAGCGGCACCCTCGACTACACGGCGCTCGGCGACCAGACCGAGGCGTACACCCAGCAGGCGACGGTCACCGTGCGGTCCGGGCCCGGCCTGCTCGACACGGTCAATGGGACCGTGACCGGCGTCGAGGTCGGCGACACGCTTCCCGTCCCGGTGGCCGTGGTCAACGCCGGCGACCAACCGGTAGTGGACCTGCGACTCACCATGCGCTTCCCGGTGGGCCTCGTGCCGGCCAGCTACCGCAACTGCCGGTACGGCACCGACCGGGTGCTCGCCACCGTGGTCGTCTGCACGGTGCGGGGCATGTTCGCGCCCGGCCAGCGGCACGAGCTGCGGGGTGCGCTCGCCACCACGGTCGGCCCGGCGACGCTCGGCAGCAAGCGCATCACGCAGGTCGTGCAGCCGCTGGCCAGCGCCGGTCCGCTCCCGAGTGGGGTGAAGCTCAAGAGCCGCGACGCCGACCGGGGGCTACGGCTACGGCCGGTGGGCGCAGCGCTCGACGTGATCCCGGCTGAGGTGACCCGGGCCGAAGGCCAGACCTACCTGCGGGGGGTGCACGGCGCCTTCGACATCGTCGCGAAGGGCGCGACCGTCACCGGTGCCGTCGGTGACACCGTGCGGGTCACCGTGGGTCTGCGCAACAAGGGTCCGGGCGTACCGGACGGCAGCCTCTCCGGCGAGAGCGTCGGGGCCTTCGTCTTCGTCCCGCCCGCCGGGGTCACCGTGCAGGCCGCCCCGCCGGGTTGTTGGCTGAGCGGTGATGAGGAGGAGCCCGAGACCGTCCCGGCACCCTGGTACTGCAACGGGCCGGGGTCGGTCTTCCCGGCCGGCACGACGCACAAGGTCGGGTTCGACCTGCGGATCGACAGCCTCTCGGGAGCCCCCGGCACGGTCCAGCCGTTCCAGCGTTATCCGCGGGTGGACGACAAGCCGAACAACGACATCGCCCCGGTGACCGTGAGCTGACCACACCCGCCTGAACGACGCGGGCCGGTCACGGGGTGACCCCGTGACCGGCCCGCGCCGCATGACCACTGTCAGTCCAGCCCGCCGTACGAGTGCAGGCCGGTGAAGAAGATGTTCACGCCGAACAGGTTCATCAGCATGGTGAGGAAGCCGAGCACCGCGATCCAGGTGGCCACGTTGCGCTTGACGCTGGGCGTCGCGCGGGCGTGCAGGTAACCGGCGTACACCACCCAGGAGATGAACGCCCAGGTCTCCTTCGGGTCCCAGCCCCACGGCCGACCCCAGGCCGCCTCGGCCCAGATGGCGCCGGCGATCACCGCAAAGGTGAAGATCGGGAACGCGAACGCGTGCAGCGCGAAGGTCAGCCGCTCCAGGCTGACCGCGCCGGGCAACCGCTTGGCCAGGGTGTACGGGAAGCTCCGCTTGCCCTGCTCGTACCCGTTGCGCATCAGGAAGCCGACCGCCGGCACCACACCGAGCAGGAAGATGCCGGACGCGAAGACGATCGTCGAGACGTGGATGACGAACCAGTACGAGTTCAGTGCCGGCACCAGCGGCACGATCGGCACGTACAGCACCAGCTCGGCGGTGGCGACCAGCAGCACCATCACCAGGGTGAGGAAGAGCCCGAGCTTGCGCAGCGACGGCCGCTTCCAGAGCACCACCAGCCAGGCGGCGACCCCGATGAACGTCACCGTGAGCACGAACTCGTACATGTTGCCCCAGGGCATCCGGTCGGCGGCGAGCCCCCGGGTGACCAGCGCCGCCAGGTGCAGCGCGGCGGCGACCGCGGTGGCACCCACCCCGATCAGGCCCGCGAGCCGGGCCCGCCGGGCGGAGCGGTCGGCCGTGGGCGGCGACGGGACCGACGCGGGCGGCGTCGGGATGACACCGCCGCCGGCTCCGACCCCGACCAGCTCGCGGACCGGAGCCGCCGTGGCGACCCGGGTACGCGCGTTGCCCAGCGCGTACTCGACGGCGTGGCCGATCATCGCGACCAGGTAGTACAGGATCGCGAAGGTCACCAGATTGTCGGAGAGTGCGGACATCACTCGGCTCCTTCTCGCACGCCGGCCCGTACGGTCGCGCCGTCGTCACCGTTGACCGCGGCGACGAGCTGGGTGAACTCGTCGGCGAACCCTGGATAGTCGGTACGCGGCAACCCACCGACCTCCATCAAGCTACTACCGCTCGTCGGAGATCCTTCCCCGGGGGCGGCCGGGACCACCCGGAAGAACACCCGGCGACGCCGCCCGAACAGCGAGCCCATCAGCCCGACCAGCAGGAAGCCACAACTGATCAGCAGCGGCGTCGCGCCGGGGTCGTGCCGGATGGAGAGGGTGACGTACCGCTCGGTGCCGAGGAACTCGACTGTCGAGCCGTCGTCCAACGTCCAGGTCTCGCCCTTGCGGAGCAGTTTGGTGCCGACCTCCTTGACCTTGCCGGTCCGCACCTGCCGCTGGTCGAGTTGGTAGACCGAGCCGGGGATGCCGGCGTCCAGGCCGAGGTTGCCCCGGTAGGCGACCAGGTTCAGCGCCGGGTTGCGCTCGGTCGGGTACTGCGAGCGGACGAACGGCGCCTGCTCGGGTGCCGTGGGCAGGTAGATGCCGGTGAACGCCATCTGCTGGTCCGGTGCGCGCTGGCCGGTCGCCGGGTCGACGTTGGCGTCCGGGAAGGCGGCCAGCCCTTCGCTGGTCAGCCCCATGTCGCCGGTTGTCAGGAACGGCTCGTCGCTGAGCTGGCTGTTGCCGAACCGGTCGGTGTAGCGGATCACCGGGGCGTACCCGTGCCCGAGCAGGTAGACGCTCGCGTCGTTCAACCGCAGCGGCGAGTTCACCGAGAAGTCCGCGCGGCGGGTCGGCTCGTCGGGGCCGTCCACGGTCACCGTGGCGTTGAAGAACTCCGGCTGACCGCTGTCGAGGAACCGGGCCTGGAAGTCGTCCAGCCGCAGGCAGAAGCGGGGCAGGTCGGCGCTGTCGACCCGGGGGCCGAGCTTCGCCTCGGCGTACTGCTGGCGGGTGTTGCAGAACGCGTTGTCCGCGCCGGCCACCAGCAGCCGGTTGCCGCTCCAGCCGTACCAGGAGCCGAGCGCCACGCCGATCAGCACCGCGATCAGCGAGGTGTGGAACAGCAGGTTGCCGGTCTCCTTGAGGTAGCCCTTCTCGGCGGAGACCTCGTCGCCGCGCACCTCGACGCGCCAGCGGCGCTTGCGCAGCACCTCGGCGATCGCCACCGCACCACCGGGCGGGGCGGGCAGCACGGTGTGCTGCGGCAGCCGGGCCATCCGCTTCGGCGCGGCCGGCGGCCGGGACCGCAGCGCGCGGATGTGGTCGCGCAGCCGGGGCGTGATGCAGCCGATCAGGGAGGTGAAGAGCAGCAGGTAGATCGCGGAGAACCAGACCGAGCCGAAGACCTCGAACGCGCCGATCTGGTTCAGCCGGGGGGCCCAGTCGGGGTGGTCCACGAAGTACTGGTTGACCTTCTCCGGGCTGATCCCGCGCTGCGGCAGCACCGAGCCGGGGATGGCGGCGATGGCGAGCAGGAAGAGCAGGATCAGCGCCGTACGCATGCTGGTGAGCTGCCGCCACGAGTTGCGCAGCAGGGCCAGCAGCCGGTTGGGCCGGCGGCGTGGCACCGGCGCCACGGTCTCCGGCCGGTCGTCGACGACCGTCATCAGATGCTCACCTCGCCCACCCCGACGGTGGTCTGCAACCAGATCACGAAGCTCTGCCACCCGCCGGTGACCAGGGCCAGACCGATCAGGATGAGCAGGGCGCCGCCGACCCGGGTGACCCAGCGGCTGTTGCGCCGGACGGCGCGGAAGACCCCGAGCAGGCGTTCGAAGCCCAGCCCGAAGACGACGAACGGTATCCCCAACCCGAGGCAGTACGCCACGGCGAGCACCACCGCGCGGTCGGTCTGACCGCTGGCGGTGGCCATCATCATGACCGCGCCGAGGGTGGGGCCGGTGCAGGGCACCCAACTGAGCGCGAAGACTGCCCCGAAGACCGGTGCGCCGAGCAGGCCGGCGGCGGGCAGCCGAGAGATCCGGAACTCCCGTTGCAGGGCCGGGATCATCCCGAGATAGGCGATACCGAGCACGATGATCAACGCGCCGGCAACGATCTCCAACTGCCGCTCGTAGTCGAAGAAGACCCGACCGATGCTGGCGAAGAGGACCGCGCTGGCGACGAAGACGACTGTGAAGCCGGCGATGAAGAGCAGCGTCCCCGCGAGCACCCGGCCCTTGACCACGCCGACCCGCGCGACCCGCTCCTTGACCGCGACACCCCCGCCCGCCGGCAGGGGGTCGGCCGGCGTTCGGCGACCCTCCAGGTCGGCGCCGGCCAGGCCGGTCACGTACGACAGGTAACCGGGGACCAGCGGAAGCACGCACGGGGAGAGGAAGCTGACCAGGCCGGCGAGCGCCGCCGCGGCCATGGCGAGCAGCAGCGGCCCATCGAGCGCAAGTTGCCTGAACGTCTCGCCCATCAGTTCGGCGCCGGCTTCTCGGCGACGATCCGTTCGACGATCGGCCGTAGCTCATCCTTGGTCACCGCGCGACGGATCACCACGGCGATCCGTCCGTCGCGGTCGAGAACCACTGTCGCCGGTGTGGAATTGGGCGGGATGTCGAAATTCAGCGCCTGGCTGCTGGACGGGTCGAAGATGCTCGGGTAGGTCACCCGGCCCCGCTCGAAGGCGATCGCCTTGTCCTTGCTGTCCTGCACGTTGACCCCCAGGAAGGTCACCCCGGACGCCTTGGTGGCCTGGTAGGTGTCCTCCAGGTCGTCAGCCTCCGCACGGCAGGGCGCGCACCAGGAACCCCAGAAGTTGACGACCACGACCTGGCCGCGTGCCTGGGAGATGTCGTACTGGCCGCCGGTGAGCAGTTCGCCGATCACCTTGGGGGTCTTCGACCGCTGGTCCGGCGCACAGGTGATCGTGAGGCCATCGCTGGTGCAGTGCTTCTCCCCGCCGCCCCCGGACGTGCAGCCGACCAGCGCCACCGTGGCGACGGCGGCGAGCAGACCGGCGGTCCACCTCCGGGCGTTCATCAGGCCCCCTTGGCCGTCCGGGCTGTCGCGGAGAGGGCGATCAGGTGCGCGGCCGGCTCGCTGTAGCCGATGCCCGCCACCTTCGCGCCATCGAAGTGGAACGAGGTGAGACTCGCCAGCCCGCACTGGCGCTTGCGCGGGTCGTGCCAGAGCCGCTTGCGCTCGACGTGGCGGCGCAGCGTCCAGATCGGGAGCTGGTGCGACACCAGCACCGCCTCGCGTCCCTCGGCGGCGACCCGGGCGGCGTGCACGGCGGCGAACATCCGCTCGGCGATCACCCGGTACGCCTCGCCCCAGGACGGGGTCACCGGGTCGCGCAGCACCCACCAGTTGCGCGGGTCGCGGAACGACCCGTCACCCGGGGAGACCTTCTTGCCCTCGAACCAGTTGGCGCTCTCGATCAGCCGCTCGTCCACCCCGACCGGCAGCCCGAACTGGGCGGCGATCGGCTCGGCGGTCTGCTGGGCGCGCTCCAACGGGCTGGCCACCACGTGCACGATCTCCCGCTCGGCCAGGCCCTGCGCGGCGGCCTTGGCCATCTGCACACCCAGCTCGGAGAGGCGGAAACCGGGCAGCCGGCCGTAGAGGATCTGGTCGGGGTTGTACACCTCGCCGTGCCGGAGCACGTGCACCACCGTCTTGCTCAAGGTTGTCTACCCCCCGTGACCAGCCGCTGCCGCCGCGTTCGCCGCCGTCGGCAGCGCGTCGGCAATGTGCTCCAGAGCGACGTCGTCGATCGCCGCCGACACGAACCACGACTCGAACGCGCTCGGCGGCAGGTAGACGCCGGCGGCGAGCATCGCGTGGAAGAACGCCTTGAACGCCGGCACCTGCTGGGTGCGCGCGCTGTCGTAGTCGACCACGTCGGCGTCGGTGAAGAAGATCGAGAACATGCTGCCCGCGTACGACAGTCGGTGCGGGACCCCGGCGGCCGCCAGCGCCTCGGAGGCCAGCTTGCCCACGACGGTGGCCGTCTCGTCGAGGCGCTTATACAGCGCGTCGTCGGCGAGCCGCAGGGTCGCCAGACCGGCGGCGCAGGCGAGCGGGTTACCGGAGAGAGTGCCGGCCTGGTAGACCGGGCCGGCCGGCGCGAGTCGCGCCATGATGTCCGCCCGCCCGCCGAACGCCGCGGCGGGCAGGCCACCACCCATGACCTTGCCGTACGTCCACAGGTCGGCATCGGAGGCGTCGAGGCCGTGCCACCCGGCGCGGGAGACCCGGAACCCGGTCATCACCTCGTCCACCACGAGCAGGGCGCCGTGTGCGTGCGCGATCCGGGCGAGCTGCTGGTTGAAGCCGTCGCGGGGGGCCACCACGCCCATGTTGCCGGCGGCGGCCTCGGTGATCACCGCCGCGATGTGCGGGCCTTCGGCGGCGAAGGCCTCCTCGACGGCCCGGATGTCGTTGTACGGAAGAACGATCGTCTCGCTGGCCGCCGCGCCGGTCACGCCGGGCGAGTCGGGCAGGCCCAGGGTGGCCACGCCGGACCCGGCGGAGGCGAGCAGCGCGTCGACGTGCCCGTGATAGCAGCCGGCGAACTTGACGATCTTCGAGCGGCCGGTGAAGCCCCGCGCCAGCCGGATCGCCGACATGGTCGCCTCGGTGCCGGAGTTGACCAGGCGGACCTGCTCGACCGGGGTCCGGGCGACGATCTCGGCAGCCAACTCCACCTCACCGGGGGTGGGCGTGCCGAAGCTGGTGCCTCGCGCGGCGGCGGTCTGGACGGCGTCCACCACCTCCGGGTGGGCGTGCCCGAGGATCAGCGGACCCCACGAGCAGACCAGGTCGACGTAGCGGCGACCATCGGCGTCGTACAGCCACGGGCCCTCGCCACGGACCATGAAACGCGGGGTGCCGCCAACCGCCTGGAAGGCGCGCACAGGGGAGTTGACCCCGCCCGGCACAATGGCGCGGGCGCGGTCGAACAGGGCCTCGGAGGCCGGCGCATCGGCTGGGTAGCGGCCTGATCCGGCGGGAAAGATGTCGGTCACGATGCCGCCATTGTGACAGCGCCGGACGGTCAACAAGCAGCCACCCCGCGGTGGGGTTACCCGGCTCACCCATGACCTGCGCCCGTCGGCAGCGCCGACCCGGTGGGCCTCGCGGCCTGGACAGCCGCGGCCCACGGGCCGGACAGGCCTGGCTCGCGGCCTCGACAGGCCAGGTCGATCAAATCGCGCTAGGCTGATCGGGTGGATCGTGCCGAACTGTCCATCACGCTACACCGGACGGGCGACGAAGCAGTGTTGCGCCTGGCCGGTGAGATCGACATGCTCACTGCGGCGCAGCTCTCCACCGTCGTCAACGAGGTGCTGGCCGACCCACCCCCACGGATCGTGCTCGACCTCGGCGGCGTCACCTTCTGCGACTCGCAGGGTCTGGGCACCCTGGTCGTGCTCAGCCGCAAGGCCAGCCACGCGCAGAGCCTGCTGATGCTGACCCACGTTGGCGACTTCCTGATCCGGGTGCTGGACATCACGGGCCTCCGCAGCGCCCTGATGATCCGCAACGACCAGCCCACCGGCTGAGCCGCCCGCCGCTCAGGCGGTGTTGCCCCAGCGGGCCTGTTCGAGCAGCCGCACCGCCCGGTCGCGGACCTCCGGGTCGTCCGAGCGGAGCAGGGATGTCGCCTCGTCGACCGCGTCGGTTAGCCGCCGCCACTGCGTGTCGCGCTCCCGGACCAGGTCCGACTGGGTGGCCAGCTGCCGGGTCTTCACCCACAACTCGACGAAGACCGACACCTTGGCCCGCAGCACCCACGGGTCGAACGGCTTGGTGAGGTAGTCCACCGCGCCCACCTGGTACCCCCGGAGGGCGAGCTGGGCGTCCCGGTCGGCGGCGGTGAGAAAGATGATCGGCACGTGCCGGGTCCGCTCGCGGCGCTTGATGTGGCTCGCCGTCTCGAAGCCGTCCATGTCCGGCATCTGCGCGTCCAACAGGATCACCGCGAAGTCGTCCACCAGCAGCTGCTTGAGCGCAGCCTCTCCGCTCTCCACCGCCACCGACTGGACCGGCAGGCCCTGGAGGATCGCCTCCAGGGCCGTCAGATTCTGCCGCCGGTCGTCCACGAGCAGCGCTTTGGCCATCTGGGTCACGAAGTCTCCTCGGTCCGGCTGCCATTGATCCAGGACGACATCAACTCGATCAGGTCATCCAGGTCGACCGGCTTGGTGATGTAGTCGCTGCCCCCGGCAGCGAGCGCCGACTCACGGTCGCCCGGCATCGCCTTCGCGGTCAGGAAGACCACCGGAAGGTCCGCGAACCGGTGGTTGCGGCGAATCTGGCGGGTGGTCTCGTAGCCGTCCTGGTCGGGCATCATGGCGTCCATCAGCACGATGTCCACCTCCGGATGCTCGGCCAGCAGGCGGACACCGTCCGCCCCGTTGTCCGAGTACAGCACGGTCATCCCGTGTAGCTCCAACGCGCTGGTCAAGGCGAAGACATTGCGTACGTCGTCGTCCACGATCAGCACGGTGGCGCCGTCCAGTTGACGGGTGGCCGGTGCGTCCGGCCGGTCCGGCAGCAGTTCCAGCGGCGGCATCAGCAGCGACGATGGCAGGCCGGCGCGCTGCGGAGACGGATTCTGCGGCGCGACCACGGCGTCCGGGGCCAGCACCTGCGGCACGAACAGGGTGAACGTCGAGCCCTGACCGGGCGCGGACGAGACGGTGATGGTGCCGCCGATCAGTCGGGCCAGATCGCGGCTGATCGACAGGCCCAGGCCGGTGCCGCCGTACCGCCGGCTGGTCGTGCCGTCGGCCTGCTGGAACGCCTCGAAGATGATCGACAGCTTGTCGTCGGAGATGCCGATCCCGGTGTCGATCACGGTGAAGGCGATCACCTGCTGGGCGTTCGTCAACGCCGGAACGTCGAAGACCGCGTCCTCCGCGGCCGGGGCGATCCGCAGCGTCACCGCACCGTTGTCGGTGAACTTCACCGCGTTGGAGAGCAGGTTTCGCAGGATCTGCTGCAACCGTTGCGCGTCGGTGACCAACGCCGGTGGCAGATCCTTGCTCACCCGTACCTGGAAGTCCAGGTTCTTCTCCTCGGCCTGCGGCGCGAACGCCTGCTCGACGTAGCCGCGCAGCTCGGTGAAGCGGATCTCGGTCGGCTCGACGTCCATCCGACCCGCCTCGATCTTGGACAGGTCGAGGATGTCGTCGATCAGACGCAGCAGGTCGGAGCCGGACCCGTGGATGGTCCGAGCGAACTCGATCTGCTTCGGGCTGAGGTTCTGCTCCGAGTTCTCGGCCAGCAGACGGGCCAGCAGCAGCAGCGAGTTCAGCGGGGTCCGCAGCTCGTGGCTCATGTTGGCCAGGAACTCCGACTTGTAGGCCGACGCCCGGGTCAGTTGCTGCGCCTTCTCCTCCAGGCCCAGCCGCGCCAGCTCGATCTCCCGGTTCTTCGTCTCGATGTTGCCCTTCTGCTCGGACAGCAGAGTGGCCTTCTCTTCCAGCTCGGCGTTGGTGCGCTGCAACTCCGCCGACTGCTCCTGCATCTCGTGCGCCAGCCGCTGCGACTGGGCCAGCAGCTCCTCCGTACGCCGGTTGGCCTGGATGGTGTTGACCGCGATGCCGATGGTGAGCACCAACCGCTCCAGGAACGCGAGATGCAGGTCGGAGAACGCCGACACGCTGGCGAACTCGATCACCCCGAGCAGCTCGCCCTCGAACAGCACGGGGAGCACCACCAGGTCGGACGGAGGTGTCTCGGCCAGCCCGGACCGCAGGGTGAGCCGGCTGTTCGGGGAGGCGCTGACCCGGATCGTGCGGCGGGACAACGCGGTCTGCCCGACCAGCCCCTCACCCGGCCCGAAGGTGACGTCGGTGCCCCGCGCCACATACCCGTACGAGGAGGTCAGCCGCAGTCGCATGCTGCCGTCGGTGTCGTCGGCCAGGAAGAAGGCGCCGAGCTGGGCGTCGACCAGCGGGGTCACCTCCGTCATGATCATGCGGCAGACCTCGCCGAGGTCGCGCTGGCCCTGCAACAGGCCACCGATCCGGGCCAGGTTGGAGTCCAGCCAGCCCTGCTCGGCGTTCTTCTTCGTCGTCTCCCGGAGGGTGACGATCATCTGGTTGATGTTGTCCTTCAGCTCGGCGACCTCGCCCTGCGCCTTGACCGCGATCCGCTGGGTCAGGTCGCCCCGGGTCACCGAGGTGGACACCTGGGCGATGGCCCGCAGCTGCGTGGTCAACGTCGAGGCGAGCTGGTTGACGTTCTCGGTGAGGTCCCGCCAGGTGCCGGAGACCCCCTTCACCTGGGCCTGACCGCCGAGCTTGCCCTCGATGCCGACCTCACGGGCGACCCGGGTCACCTCGTCGGCGAACGACGACAACTGGTCGACCATCGTGTTGACGGTCGACTTCAGCTCCAGGATCTCGCCCTGGGCATCCACGGTGATCTTCTGCGACAGGTCGCCCTTCGCCACTGCGGTGGTCACCGAGGCGATGTTGCGGACCTGGCTGGTCAGGTTCGACGCCATCGAGTTCACGTTGTCGGTCAGGTCCCGCCACGTGCCCGAGACACCCTTCACCTGCGCCTGACCACCGAGCTTGCCCTCGGTGCCCACCTCACGGGCAACCCGGGTCACCTCGTCGGCGAACGACGACAACTGGTCCACCATCGTGTTGACGGTCGACTTCAACTCCAGGATCTCGCCCCGCGCGTCCACCGTGATCTTCTGCGACAGGTCGCCCTTCGCCACGGCGGTGGAGACCTGCGCGATGTTGCGCACCTGGGCGGTCAGGTTGGAGGCCATCGAGTTCACGTTGTCGGTCAGGTCCCGCCAGGTGCCGGCGACGCCGCGCACCTGCGCCTGGCCACCGAGCTTGCCCTCGGTGCCCACCTCACGGGCAACCCGGGTCACCTCGTCGGCGAACGACGACAACTGGTCCACCATCGTGTTGACGGTCGACTTCAGCTCCAGGATCTCGCCCCGCGCGTCCACCGTGATCTTCTGCGACAGGTCACCCTTCGCCACCGCCGTCGTCACCGAGGCGATGTTGCGGACCTGACTGGTCAGGTTCGACGCCATCGAGTTCACGTTGTCGGTCAGGTCCCGCCACGTGCCGCTGACGCCCTTGACCTGCGCCTGACCGCCCAGGTTGCCCTCGGTGCCCACCTCACGGGCCACCCGGGTCACCTCGTCGGCGAACGACGACAACTGGTCGACCATCGTGTTGACGGTGTTCTTCAGCTCCAGGATCTCGCCCTGGGCGTCCACCGTGATCTTCTGCGACAGGTCGCCCTTCGCCACGGCCGTGGAGACCTGGGAGATGTTGCGGACCTGGCTCGTCAGGTTGCCGGCGAGCTGGTTGACGTTCTCGGTGAGGTCCCGCCAGGTGCCGGAGACGCCACGCACCTGCGCCTGGCCACCGAGCTTGCCCTCGATGCCCACCTCACGGGCCACCCGGGTCACCTCGTCGGCGAACGACGACAACTGGTCCACCATCGTGTTGACGGTGTCCTTCAACTCCAGGATCTCGCCCTGCGCGGCCACCGTGATCTTCTGCGACAGGTCACCGCGCGCCACCGCCGTCGACACCTGCGCGATGTTGCGGACCTGGGCGGTCAGGTTCGACGCCATCGAGTTGACGCTGTCGGTCAGGTCCTTCCAGGTGCCCGCCACGTTCGGCACCTCGGCCTGACCGCCCAGCTTGCCCTCGGTGCCCACCTCACGGGCCACCCGGGTCACCTGCTCGGCGAAGAGCCGCAGCGTGTCGGTGAGGTAGTTCATCGTGGCAGCCAGCTCGGCGACCTCACCACGCGCGCCAACCGTGATCTTCTGCGACAGGTCGCCCTTGGCCACCGCCGTCGCCACCTGCGAGATCGACCGCACCTGGCCCGTCAGGTTCGACGCCATGGTGTTCACCGAGTCGGTGAGGTCCTTCCAGGTGCCGGCAACGCCCCGCACGTCGGCCTGGCCGCCCAACTTGCCCTCGGTGCCCACCTCACGGGCCACCCGGGTCACCTCGTCGGCGAACGACGACAACTGGTCCACCATCGTGTTCACGGTGCGCCCGATGCGCAGGTACTCACCGCGCAGCGGCCGACCGTCGATCTCCAACGCCATGTGCTGGGACAGGTCACCGTCGGCGACCGCCACGATCACCCGGGCGATCTCGGTGGTCGGTCGACCCAGGTCGTCGATCAGCGAGTTGATGGCCCGCTGCCCCTCCGCCCAGGAGCCGTCCAGCCCCTCGTCGTCGAGCCGCTCGGTGAGCCGGCCGTCGCGGCCGACGATCCGACTGATCCGCCGCAGGTCCAGGTACTGCCGTTCCTGGAGCGAGACCACCTCGTTGAAGGCGTCCGCCACCTCACCGGCCGCGCCAGCGCGGCGGGGAAGCCGGACCTTCAGGTCGCCGCGACCGATCCGTCGCAGTGCCTCGGTCAACTCGCCGAGGAGCGCCTCGTGGTCGGGCGCGGACGGATCCGCGAACGACTGCTTCGCCGTGGTCATCATTCCTCGCTCAACTTGGGGGCGCCGGTCCGTGCGGACACGCCGGCACCCCATATTGTGCCCGCGCGCGCCGTGGTGCCAGGGTGTGCGACCCGCCAGATGACATCGATCGCCCCACCGACCCGCCCGATCGGCGTCGGGCCGGCACGGCACGCCGCAAACCTCGCCCCGCTCCCGCACCGGTCGTTTGGACGCGTCAGCCTGTGACCCGCCACAGGTGGCGCTGACCGACGCGACAGCCCCGATTGATGATCGGCTTGGCACCTGGCAGGGCAACGGTGGAGGATACGGGGGTGTCAGCCGAGGCGGGGCCCGCGACGGCCGGGGCCCGGGACGGGGCCGTCCGGCGTGTCCGGCTGCCCGCCGACCGCCGCACGCCGGCCGCCGCACGCGCCGTGGTCCGCTCGGTGTTGACCGAGTCACACCTGGACGAGTTGGCCAACGAGGCACTGCTGCTCACCACCGAGCTGACCACCAACGCCGTCGAGCACGCCGGCACCGAACTGGACGTAGAGGTCGTCGCCGACGAGAGCGGGCTGACCGTCACCGTCTCCGACTTCGCCCCCGGCTCGGGCGACGAGCTGACCGTCGGCGACCGCAACGACTCCACCGAGATCAACGAGGTCTCCGTGCGCGGCCGGGGCCTGCTGCTGGTCGACCACTTCGCCAGCCGGTGGGGCACCACGTACCTGCCGACGGGGAAGGGCGTCTGGTTCCGGCTGGACCGCTCCGGCGTCGACCCGCCCGCCGCGGGCAGCGTCGGCGAGTCGACACCGGCCAGCGCCGGCCCACAATCGAGCACCGACCGCTCCGCGCCGAGCGCCAGCGCGATGAGCGAACTCATGCAGACCGCCCCCGACCTGTACGCCGACGACCCGCTGCCCGACTTCGCCGCCAGCCTGCTCAGCCGGGTCGCCGAGATGGTGGGCGCGGCCGGCGGCACGATCCGGCTGGACCGGGGCGACGGGCAGGGCAGCCAGGTGCTGGCCCGCTTCGGCCGGCCGCCCCGCTCCGGCAGCGAACTGCTCCGGGTGCCGCTGACGGTGCACCGCCCGTACGCCGGGGAGTTGGAGCTGGACGCCGCGCCGTCGGCGTACGCCCAACCGTTGGCGGTGCTCACCGCCGAGCGACTGTCGCTGCACCTGGAGAACGACCGGCTGCGCCGGGCCGACGTCCGCCGGCAGGTGTGGCTGACGTTCCTGGCCGAGGCGAGCGAGCTGCTGGCCCAGTCGTTGGACGTCGACCTGACCATGGCGCTGGTGCCGCAGCTGGTGGTGCCGCGACTCGGTCAGTGGTGCGCGGTGCACACCACCGACGAGTGGGGCCGGCTCCGGCTGGCGGCGGCCAGCCACGCCGACGAGTCGATGCTTCCGCAGTTGCACAAGGTGCTGGCCGAGACCGGGCCGGATTCGATCCAGGCCCGCCTGCGCGAGGCGTCCCGCAGTGCGGCGCAGATCCCGCTGGGCGGGCCGATGGAGGGTTTCGCGGTCCCGCTGATCGCCCGCGGCCAGCGACTCGGGACGTTGGCGGTGGGACGGCACCAGCGGCACCGGCATGACCCGGACGAGGTGGCCGTGTTGGAGGACGTGGCCCGGCGGGCCGCGCTGGCCATCGAGAATGCCCGGATCCACGCCGAGCGCCGTCGCGTGGCGCAGACGCTCCAGCAGTCGCTGCTGCCGCCGGTGCTGCCGGTGGTGGACGGGATCGGGTTCGCCGCCGAGTACGTCCCGACCGGCGACGACGCCGAGGTGGGGGGCGACTTCTACGACGTGGTGCCACTGCCCGACGGGCGCTGGCTGGTGGTGATCGGTGACGTCTCGGGCAAGGGTGTCCAGGCCGCCGCGGTGACCGGGCTGGTCCGGGACGTGATCAGGGTGCTGGTCGGCGACGGCAAACCGTTGCCGGAGGCGCTGGCGCGGCTCAACGAGACGCTCGTCGAGCGCGGTGGCGGCCGTTACTGCACGCTGGCGCTGGCGGCGGTGGGGCCGGGCGAGGGCGACCAGTTGGCAGTGTCGCTGCACCTCGCCGGGCACGACCGGCCGGTGCTGCTGGCCGGGGCGGGCGGCGCCGAGTTCGTCGGCACCGGCGGCACCGCGCTCGGCCTGCTCGACACGATCACGTCGCCGACGGCGGAGATCGCGCTCGCGCCGGGTGATTCGCTGATCTTCTACACCGACGGCGTCACCGAGCGGCGGCACGGCCGGGAGCTGTTCGGCACCGACCGGCTGCGGGACGCGGCCGCGCCGCTGGCCGGTTATTCGGCCGACGTGGTGGCTGCCCGGCTGCGCGCCGCGGCGATCAACTTCTCGGTCGAGCCACCCCGGGACGACATCGCCGTCCTGGTGCTCCGCAACGACGCGACCTGACCGCCGCCCGGCACCCCGATCTCGGGTCCGGTCGGTAGATTGACGGCCATGTCGAGTGACGCGCAGGTCACGTCGTACCCCCGGCCGATCGTCCGTGCCCTGATCGTCGCGCAGCTCGCGACCATCGGCGGGTTCCTCGCCGTGCTGCTGATCTACGTCGGTCGGATGACGACCGCCGGCGTCGGCCCGGCCGAGATGCTGACCGGCGCGTACGACCCGAAGGACATCGCCCTCCTCGGGGTGCTGCACCCCGTGGTGGCCGTGCTCTACCTGGCGGGTGCGGTGCTCGGGCTGCCATTGGCGATCGTCGCGGTGGCGGTGGCCGCCCGGGAGCGCGAGGCCCTGCCCCGGGCGACCCGTTCCCTGCTGCTGGCCGGCGCGGTAGGCGGCGTGCTGGTGCTGGTGGCCCGTCTCACCCCGCCGCTGCTGGACATGCACCGCTGGTGGATGGACTGACCCGGGCGGGCCGCGCAGGCCGCCCGGTTTCAGAGGCGGCCCGGTTTCAGAGGCCGCCGGGGAGCCGACCGGGCGCCAGCCGGTGCTCCGGATCCAGGTGCCGCTTCGCGGCTCGCAACTGGGCCAGGCCGGCCAGCTCGCCCCAGAGGTCGACCGCCTGGCGGACCGCCGCCGGAGCGGAGACCACCACGCAGCGGCCCTGCCGGGCCAGCAGCACCCCTCGGACGGCGGCCAGGATGGACGCCACCCGGTCGGGTGCCAGCGCTCCGGGCAGCGCCGCGTGCACCACGCCCAGCCCGGCGGACCCGCGCACCGGGACCGGCGAGCCGGCCGCGTCGCGTAACGCGTAGACGGCAGCGTGCAGGTCACCGATCGGCACTTCCAGGCGCAGCGCCGTGTCACCGGGCGCGAACGGATAGCGGCGCCACCACGTCGGCGCGGAGTGGGCGATCGTCGCCTCCCCGTGCAGCACGCCGACCAGCCGCTCGGCCCGCTCGGTGACGTCGGCGGGGCCGCCCTCCAGCAGCACCACCAGACTGCCGGCCCGGGACGGGGCACCGGCCCGGCCCGACATCGACGGATGGCGCTCCCGGGCGGTGGCCGCCGGGTGACCGGGCGGGTACGGCGTACGCGGGCGGGGGGTGCCTCCGGGCAGGTCCAGCTCGATGGCCGACGGCTCCAGGCGTGCGGCGAGGATCGTCCGGACCAGGTCGTGCACCTCCAACGGCGTCCACACCGGGCGGGACACCCAGAGCCTGCTGGCCGGCACGGGCTGCACCCGCAGGCTCGCCGCGACGAGCACGCCGAGCGCGCCCTGGGAGCCACAGAGCAGGCGTGCCAGGTCGAGCCCGGGTGCACCACCGCCGACACTGATCAGCTCGCCGTCGGCGGCGAGGTAGCGCACACCGAGCAGTTGGTCGCAGGGGCTGCCGTGGCGGTGGCGGAGCGGGCCGGCCTCTCCGGCGGAGAGCACGCCACCCACTGTCGCGCCGGGTGACGGCGCATCCATCGCGAGCCGCTGCCCGGTGCGCTCCAGGGTGGCCTGCACCGCCCGAAGTGGAGTGCCGGCCCCCACGTCCGTCACCAGCGAGTCGGCCGGCTCGTGACCGATGCCGGCCAACCGGCCGGTGTCGAGCAGGATGTCGACCTGGACGGGAGTGGCACCCCAGTCGATCTTCGTGCCCGCACCTCGGGGCACCACCGTCAGGTCGTGCCTGGCGGCCAGCCGCAGCACCTCGGCGGCGGCGTGCGGGCCGCCGGGGACGGCCACCCACCGCGCCGGTCGCCCCGCCACCTCGTCGGCGGGCCCGGCCAGCCGGGAGAAGGGTGGGCCGCAGATCGCCGCCAACCGCCGGGTGATCTCAAGGGCTCCGGACCGGCCGAGGGAACTCGCTGCTGCCGCCATGCCGGCTATCGTACATGTGTTCGAAAGCAGTGGTGGCGAGTATCGGGATGCCGCTGGTCCGGCGCACTGCGGCTGCCGGCCGGTAACGTGGCCGCCGTGACCACCGAGACTGCCCCGCCCGCGGCGAAGCGGGTGCCCAGCGAGCGCACCCACCACGGCGACACCGTCGTCGACGACTACGCCTGGCTCGCCGCCAAGGACGACCCGGAGACGATCGCCTACCTGACCGCCGAGAACGAGTACACCGACGCGCGTACGGCACACCTGGCCGACCTGCGCGCCAACCTGTTCGAGGAGACGCGCCGACGCACCCAGGAGACCGACCTGTCCGTGCCGACCCGCAAGGGCGGGCACTGGTACTACACCCGGACGGTCGAGGGACAACAGTACGGAGTGCACTGCCGGCGGGCGGTCCGCGACGGTGAGACCGACCCACCGGTCAGCGCGGACGGCGCCCCACTCGACGGCGAAGAGGTGCTGCTCGACGGCAACCTGCTGGCCGAGGGGCACGACTTCTTCTCGCTCGGCGCGTTCGACGTCAGCCCGGACGGTCGCTGGCTGGCCTACTCCACCGACTTCTCCGGCGACGAGCGGTTCACCCTGCGGGTCAAGGACCTGACCACCGGCGAGCTGCTCCCCGACGAGGTGCCGGACACGTTCTACGGCTCCGCCTGGTCGACCGACGCCTCGGTGCTGTTCTACGTGACGGTGGACGACGCCTGGCGGCCGAACCGGGTCTGGCGGCACACCATCGGCTCCCCCGCAGCCGACGACGTGGTGGTCCACCAGGAGGACGACGAGCGGTTCTGGGTGGGCGTGGAGCTCACCCGGTCGGAGAAGTTCATCCTCATCGACGTGCACAGCAAGGTCACCAGCGAGGTGCTGGTGATCCCCGCCGGCAACCCGACCGGTGCGCCGGCCGTGATCGCTGCGCGCCGACAGGGCGTCGAATACACGGTGGAGCACCACGGCCACCGGTTCCTGATCCTGCACAACGACGGCGCGGAGGACTTCGCGCTGGCGTTCACCTCGGCGGACGTGCCGGGCGACTGGGTGCCGCTCATCGAGCACACCCCCGGCACCCGGCTGGAGGCCGTCGACGCCTTCGCCAACCACCTGGTGGTGTCGTTGCGCACCGACGGGCTCACCGGCCTGCGGGTGCTGCCGGTGGGCAGTGACGACGGGTACGACATCGACTTCCCCGAGCCGCTGTACAGCGTCGGGTTGGACGTCAACCCGGAGTACCGCACCGGTCAGGTCCGGCTGCGCTACTCCTCCCTGATCACCCCCGACTCGGTGTACGACTACGACCTGGTCACCCGGCAGATGGTGCTGCTCAAGCAGAAGCCGGTGCTGCCCGGGCCGGACGGGCGACCGTACGACCCGGCCGAGTACGAGCAGCACCGCGACTGGGCGCTCGCCGACGACGGCACCCGGGTGCCGATCTCGCTGGTCTGCCGGGTCGGCACCCCTCGGGACGGCTCGGCGCCCTGCGAGCTGTACGGCTACGGCTCGTACGAGGCCAGCATGGACCCGTGGTTCTCGGTGGCCCGACTGTCCCTGTTGGACCGGGGCGTGGTCTTCGCGGTGGCGCACATCCGGGGTGGCGGCGAGCTGGGCCGACGGTGGTACGACCAGGGCAAGCTGCTGGCCAAGAAGAACACGTTCACCGACTTCGTGGCGTGCGCCCGGCACCTCGTCAAGGCCGGCTGGACGGCCAACGACCGGCTGGTCGCCCGGGGCGCCTCGGCCGGTGGCCTGCTGATGGGCGCGGTGGCCAACCTCGCTCCGGACGCGTTCACCGGGATCGTGGCGCAGGTGCCGTTCGTGGACGCGCTCACCTCGATCCTCGACCCGTCGCTGCCGCTGACCGTCACCGAGTGGGAGGAGTGGGGCAACCCCCTCGACGACCCCGAGGTGTACGCGTACATGAAGTCCTACACGCCGTACGAGAACGTGGCCGCCGTGGACTATCCCGCGATCCTCGCGGTGACCAGCCTCAACGACACCCGGGTGCTCTACTCGGAGCCGGCGAAGTGGATCGCCCGGCTGCGGGCGGTGGCCCCTGACGGCGACTACCTGCTGAAGACCGAGATGGGCGCCGGGCACGGCGGCCCGAGCGGTCGCTACGACTCCTGGCGCGAGGAGGCGTTCATCAACGCCTGGATCCTGGACCGCATCGGTCGCGCGTGAACCGCCGACCGAGCCTGGCGGCGGTGGCGCGGGATCGCCGGGTCTGGGTGATCCTCGCGCTGGTCGGCGGCCTCCTGGTCTGCTGCTGTTCGGCTGTGGTCGGCGCGCTGATCGCGCTCTCCTCCGGCCTGCTCACCGCCTGAACCCATCGGGCGTTCATGCCGCACGAGGTCGACCTGGGCCGGGGGTTGCCCCTCGGCTCAGGTCGTCCGCAGCTCGTTTAGAGCGGTGCTGGCACGCAGGAAGAGCAGACCGACGCCGATCGTCAGCAGCATCGCGACCAACGCGCCAGCGCCGAGCCAGGCCAGGTGCTCCAGCGGTACGGGAACAGCTCGCTGCACGTCGGGGCTGTACACGATCCGGGTGTACTGGTCGCGGGTGGCCGGGTCGTTGCAGAGCGCCGCTGTGGCCTCGCAGACACCTATCGACGAGACCCCCGTCGACACCGTCTCTCCGCCGAGCCCTCGGCCGAGCACCGTGCCCACGCTGAGCGCGAGCAGGATCGCCGGCACGGCCGGTGCCAACGCCTGCCAGGCCACCGAACGGCTCAGCGTGCCGCGGGGCACCCCGGTGGCGACCAACGCGGCGTAGGCACGCCGACGGGCGACGATCCCCTCGACCAGCGCGACGATCAGCCCGCCCGCCGCGATCAGGATGGCCACTGCCACCGCGGCGTCGACCAGATCCATCGTGGACAGGTAGAAGGGGTTCCCGCCGCCAGCGTCCACACCGATGAGTCGGCTCTGCTCCCGTTCGATCTGGTCCTTGGTGGCGAAGTAGGCACGCTGTGCGGCTGCGCCCCCGCCGAAGATCAGGGCGGCGAGCAGCGCGGCGAAGGTGCGGCTGCCCGCCCACGGATCGGCCATCAGCCGGCCCGCCGCGAGCAGGGCGGCCGGACGGCGGGCATGCCGGCGCAGCAACCGCCCGCAGGTGTACGAGATCCAGCCGGCGCCGATCACCACCCCGATCATCGCCGCCAACGCGCTCACCGTGAACAGCACCGGCACCAGCCAGCCCAGCCCTCCGTTGCTGTCGAACCGAAACGCCACCGAGCGGACCATCGCGAACGACACCACGCCGAACCCGATCAGGAGCCCGGCCCACGGGCCGGGACCACGTTCACGGGCCGCCTTCCGGGTCACCCCGAGCGGGCTCGTGGTGACCGTACGCAGCATCAGGGCGGTGGCCAGCGCCGCAACGACCGGCAGACCGAGCACGACGCCGACCAGCGCGCCGGTCGACGGCAGCACGTCGGTGGGCAGGGCCAGTTGACCTCGCGCGTCCGGTCGGTGCAGCAGGTCGCGGCCAACCAGGTAGACACCCAGGCCGGCCAGCGTGCCGAGCAGTGCGGCCACCCCGGTCTCCAGCACCACCAGCCGGGTGACCTGCCCGGGAGTCGCACCGGCCAACCGGAGCGCGGCCAACCGACGGTCCCGGGCCGGCGCACCGAGCCGGGCGCACTGACCCGCCAACGCCAGCACCGGGACCATCAGCATCAGCAACGCGAACGCGGTACCGCCGCGCAGGCCGGGCTCCCGCAGCAACGCGTTGCGGTACTGCTCGGACTGCTCCCAGGCGTCACCGGCGGGCTTCTCGATGGCCAACACGGTGAGCGCCGCGAGCCCGGCCAGGGTCGCCAGCAGGGCGCTGAGCGCGGTGAGCACCACCCTGGCGGTGTCGGTGCGGGTGCCGGCGAGCGCGAGCCGGACCAGCGTCGTCGGTCTCACCGAGCACCGCCGGCCAGCGGCACGTCGACCCCCAGGCCGGTGTGGTCCACCAGGCCGTCGCGCAGCACGATCTCCCGATCGGCGTACGCGGCGATCCGCGGCTCGTGGGTGACCAGCACGACGGCGGTGCGCTGCTCACGGGCGAGCCGGACCAGTTGGACGAGGACCTGCTCGCCCGTGAGCGTGTCCAGTGCGCCGGTCGGCTCGTCGGCGAAGAGCACCCGAGGCTCGGTCACCAGCGCCCGCGCGGTGGCGCAGCGTTGCTGCTGCCCACCGGACATCTCACCCGGCCGGACGTCGGCCACCTCGGCCACCCCGAACCGTTCCAGCCAGGTGAGCGCCGCCGTCCGTGCCTCTCGCCGCCCCGTGCCGGCGAGGAGCAGGGGCAGGGCGACGTTCTCGGCGGCGGTCAGCTCCGCCACCAGTTGCCCGAACTGGAACAGCACCCCGAACTCGGTGCGCCGCAGCCGGGACCGGGCCGCCTCCGACCAGGTGTCGATGCGGTGCCCGCGCCAGGTGACCTCGCCGGCGTCCGGCCGGATGATCCCGGCCAGGCAGTGCAGCAGGGTCGACTTGCCGCAGCCACTCGGCCCGGTGACGGCGACGATCTCGCCCTCGGCCACGTCGAGCGTCACGCCGCGCAGCGCGGGCGTCGGGCCGTACGCCCGAACCACGCCGCGAGCCTGGAGTTGCGTCACGGATGCACCTCCCGGTGCCAGTCGGCGACCCGGCCCAGGGTGGCGTGCAGCCACCGCAGATCCGCGTCGAGGTGGGCGATCGCGAAATCGGCCGCGACCACATCGCTGAGGGTGGCGTCCGGGTCGGTCTTGACCGTGGTCAGCTCCCGCAGTCGTGCGGTGTGCGCGGCCCGCTGGGCGACCAGGTAGGACCGGGTCCGATCGACATCGGAGACCAGCAACGCCACCACGACCTTGGCGAAGAGTGCGCTCGCCACGTACGGCATGGGCGGCTCCACCGCGGACAGCCACTGGTCCAGCGCGTCCCGCCCCTGGTCGGTCAGCGCGTACGCCGTGCGATCCGGCCCGGCCACGCGGTCCTGCCCGGCGGCTGCCACCAGCCCGTCGCGTTCGAGGCGACCCAGAGTGGCGTAGACCTGCCCGAAGGCCAACGGCCGAGCGCGCGGCAGCCGCTCGTCGTGCGCACGCTTCAGCTCATACCCGTGCCGGCTGCCCCCAGCAAGCAACCCGAGCAGAACATGCGGCGTGGACACCCCACCCACTATTCACCCAGCGAATACCCAAGTCAACAACCCCCCAACCCACCCCCACCCCCGCCCGACCCCGTCGATCATGAAGTTATTGCGCCGACACGCCGAGTCGGATGGCAATAACTTCATGATCGACGGGAGAAAGGGTGGGGACCCGGGCCAGGGGGGCGGGGGGTTAGGGGGTGGGCCAGGTGGGGGTTCGGCCGGTTTGGGTTAGGAGGTGGGCCAGGTCGGGGATGGTTGCCTCGGTGGGGGCAGCGAGCGGGACCGGTTCGGCGAAGACGCCCATCTGGCGGGCGGTCGGGCCCAACCGCTCCACCAGCCCGTGCAGCTCGGCCACCGCCTCCGGGGCCGGGTGGTACGGCTGGCCGGTGGCGACCGCGAGATCCCAACCGTGCACGGTCAGGTCCAGCAGGGCCATGCCGCCGATGACGGACTGCGGCATGCCCATGCCCGGTGACACGCCCTCCAGGGTGGACGGGTCCGACCAGGCGGCGACCAACCGGTCGGTCTCCACCTCGAACCGGTCCCGCCAGCCGTCGCCCAGGTGGTCGGGCTTCTCGGCCCACTCCACCTGCCGTTTCTCGGCCAACTCCTGAAAGTTGACCACCACCTGGAAGAGGTGGTTGAGCAGATCACGGACCAGGTAGTCCCGGCACGGCGTGGGCAGGTCGAGCTGGTCGTCGGAGATCCCGCGCACCACGTCGACGGTTCGCGGCGCGGCGGCGGCCAGCAGATCGCTAGTCTGAGTGGACATAGGGCCAGCGTATGAGGGTGGTCTTGAACAAATGCGACAGCGACCGCGCGGCGACAGCCGGGGAATCCTGGACCCCGGGCGCCTGCTGCGCGAGGTGCGCTTCCGTCGACACCTGCCGGCGGAGTCGCTGCGCCCGTGGGTCGAGCACTACTGGTTGATCGACTGGGCGTTGAGTTCGCCGTTCGAGCAGCGGGTCGTGCCGCACCCGGCGGTGAACGTGGTGTTCCAACGTGACGGCGACGGCCCCGAGGCCAGCGAGGTGGCCGGGGTGGGCCACGACCTGTTCCGGATCACGCTCAGCGGCACCGGCCGGGTGTCCGGGGTGCAGTTCCGCCCCGGCGGCTTCCACCCGTTCTGGCAGCGGCCGGTCAGCGAGTTGACCAACCGTCGGGTGCCGTTACCCGCCGGCCGACTGGCAGCACCGGACACGATGGTCTGCGCGAGCGACGACGATGAGCGCTGCCGGGCACTGGACACCCTCCTCACCGGCTGGCGGCCCGAGCCGGAGCCGATGGCCGAGGAGGCCGTCCGGCTGGCCGAGGTGATCCGTACCGACCGGACCGTGCTGCGCGTCGACGACTTCGCCGCACGGCACGACGTCCCGGTCCGCCGGTTGCAACGACTCTTCCTGGAGTACGTGGGGGTCGGGCCGAAGTGGGTGATCCGCCGCTACCGGCTCCAGGAGGCGGTCGAACAGGCCGCTGGTGGCCCACTGAACTGGGCTGACCTCGCCGCCGACCTCGGCTACAGCGACCAGGCCCACCTGGTCCGCGACTTCACCGCCGTGGCCGGGGTGTCCCCCGCCGCGTACGCCCGCTCGGTGCACTGAGGAAGCTGGACAGAGCCGACAGAGCTGACAAATCAGCGGCGACGCAGGACGACCACGGCCACGTCGTCCTGGATCTCCGGTGGGGCCAACTCCACCAGCAGTCGGGCGCAGAACTGGTCCAGGTCACCGTCGACCGTCGCGGCGACCGCGGCCAACGCGGCCAGCCCCTCGTCGATGGTGGCGTCCCGTCGCTCGATCAGCCCGTCGGTGTAGAAGACCAGCGTGGCACCGGCCGGCACCACGAACTCCAGGTCGGCCGGGCGGGGGGCGCGAACGCCGAGCAGCGGTGCCGAGTGCTGCACGAACTCGACCTTGCCGTCCATGACCATCAGCGGCGGAAGGTGCCCGGCACTGGCCAGCCGGACCCGTCCGGTGGGCGGGTGCAGCAGCAGGACGCAGAGCGTCGCCAACTCGTTCGGCAACAGTGTCCGCATCAGCTCGTTGACCCGGTGCAGGATCTCGCCGGGCTGGTGGCCCTCGACCGCGTACGCCCGCACCGCGTGCCGCAGCTCGGCCATCACCGTCGCCGCGTGCAGCGAGTGGCCGGCGACGTCCCCGATCGCCAGCAGCAGGTGCCCGTCGAGCATCACCAGCTCGTAGAAGTCGCCGCCCACCTCGGTCTGCGCGCTGGCCGGCTCGTAGCGCACCGCGAGGTCCAGCCCGGCCACGGTGGGCAGCCCACGCGGGAGCAGGCTGCGTTGCAGGGTGACGGCGATCCGGTGCTCCTCGTCGAACGAGCGCTGCGCCTCCACTGCCGCCGCCACCGCCTGGGCCAACTGCACCAGCACCGGGGTCCGCGCGGTCTGGGTGGCGGTCGGGACCACCACGTACAGCGGGGCACGGTCCTCGCGGAGCTTGGCGGCGGCGACGGTCACCGTGTCGTCCGCCGGCCAGTCGACAAGCGCCCACGTCGCCGGGGCCTCCACCCGGACCGTGGCGCCGGTCGGCACCCCGGTGTCGTCGACGACCCACGGCACGACAGTGGCAGCCTCGCCGGGGCCGGCGCAGACACCGGCGATGCAGTCACCGTCGAAGGTTTCGGCGATCACCGCCGCCGGGCTCTTGAAGATCTGGGCGGCACCCTCGGCGGCGGCCTCCAGCAGGCGCGCGAAGGTCGGCGCGGCGTGCACGGCGACGGTCGTGTCGGCCAACCCGAGCAACCGTTCGGCGAGCAGTTCGGCCCGCTGCCGGGCCTGGTAGTAGCGCAGCACCGCCCGGGTAGTGGCGATCAGCTCCTCGGGCTCGATCGGCTCGGTCAGGTACGCGTCAGCGCCCCGGGTCAGCCCCTGGGCGCGGTCGGCCACGTCCACCGCGTGCGCCGAGACGTGGATCACCGGCATCGCCGGATGCCGCGCCTTGATCTGTTCGCAGACCTCGTAGCCGCTCACGTCGGGCAACCGGACGTCGAGAACCACCAGGTCGATCCGGTCCACCTCGACCCGGGCCAACGCGTCGGCGCCGTTCTCGGCCTCCAGCACGGTGAACCCGGCCCGGGTCAGCCAGCTGACCAGCAGGTAACGCTTGGTACGACTGTCGTCGACCACCAGGATGGTTGTCGGCACGCCGTCCACGCCGTCACGCCCTGCCTGTGGGGAGGGAGACGGTGAACGTGCTGCCTTCGCCCGGCGCGCTGGCCAGCTCCAGCGTTCCGCCCAGCAGCGTCACCAACCGCCGGGCGTACGGCAGGCCGAGGCCGGTGCCGCCGACCCGGGTGGCTCCGGGCACCTGGTAGAACTCCTCGAAGATCCGGTCATGCAGCTCGGGAGCGATACCGGGCCCGGTGTCGGTGACCTCGAACTGCCAGCGGTCGCCGTGCTGGCTGGCCCGCAGTCGCACCTCGCCGCGCTCGGTGAACTTCAACCCGTTGTGCAGCAGGTTGCGCAGCACCTGGCCGAGCAGCACCTCGTCGGTGCGCAGCAGGGCCGGCCCGCTCGGCTCCTCCACGACCAGTTCCACGTCCGGGCGGGTGGCCAGGGCGCGCAGGGTGCCGCGCAGTTGCCCGAAGACCGGGCGCAGGTCGACGTCGGTCAGGTCCAGCTCGATCCGGCCGGATTCCGCCTTGGCCAGGTCGAGGAGTTCGTTGACCAGGTTGAGCAGATCCGCCGCTGACGAGCGGATCAGATCGACCTGGCGGCCCTGCTCGTCGGTGAGCGGGTCGGAGGCGGAGTCGGTGAGCAGCCGCCCCAGGCCGATTATCGCGGTGACCGGGGCGCGCAGCTCGTGGCTCACGTTGGCCAGGAACCGGCTCTTCGACTCACTCGCCGCGCGGAGCTGGGCCGACTTCTCGTCCAGCTCGGCGTAGAGGGCGACGACGCCGCGGTTGGTCTCCTCCAGCTCCTCGGTGAGCTGGTTGTAGAGCGCCAGCACACCCCGGTTCGTCTCGGCCAGTTCCTCGTTCAGCACGGCCAGCTCGTCGCGCTGACTGCGCACCTCGTCGAGCGCGGCGATGAGCTGACCATTCTGGGTGGTGAGCTCGTCCAGCGCGCTGGCCGGCGCGGTGCGCCCGAGTTCGGTGCGAAACTCGGCGAGCCGCTCCGGGGTCGGCATCGGCGCATTGGCCGGGAGTCGTCGGGACATCCTCACGACCGTAACCCCCTCGACGGTCGACACGCTCAGTGTGTCAACCAGTCGAGACACCGCGCCGGACTGCGGCTGGTAGCGGCCGTCCGGGAGCGGGGACACCGGGGCCAGGTCGGCGCGCAGGTGGAACCGGCCGTCGGCACCCGCGTCGACGTGGAAGGAGACGTCCGCTCCCGCGGTCGTCCGCAGCAGGTCCCGGGCGACCTCGCTGAGCGCGGTGGCGATCCGGACCTGGTCCTGGTGTTCCAGGCCGACCACCACGGCCACCTCGCGGCCCCGCTGGCGGATCACGAAGATGTCCTGCTCGACCCGCAGCGCCATCTGGAGCAGCGGCAGCGCGGCTGACTCCTCGGTCATGCCCACGACCTCGCGACCAGTACGCAGGCGTCGTCGCGTCGTACCCCGGCGTCCCGTAACAGGGTCGCCGCCATGACCAACGGGGATCTCTCCGCCAGGTCCGGGTAGTCGGCCATCCGCCACCGGTCGACCACCCCGTCACTGTGCATCACCAGCCGGGCGCCGGGACCGAACGGGTAGTCGTACTCCCGGATGGTCGGCCGTTGGTGGCCGGCGATGCCGGGCAGCGACACCAGACCTCGGCGCTGGCCGTCACCCTCGACGATCACGCCGGAGATGTTGCCCAGGCCGGCGTAGTGCAGCACACCGGACTCCGGCCTCAGCTCGCCGACGGCGAGCGCGGCGCCCCGGGTGTGCGACATGCCCCGGTGCAGGTGACCGACCACCACCGCCGGCGGGCCGGCGGGGGCGTCGCGGAACGCGGCCAGCGCCGCATCGGTGGCGGCACCGGCCAGCGGGCCGTGCCCCAGCCCGTCGCTGACCAGCACCTGGTGCCGCCCGTCGACGACCCGGACGGCGTAGCCGTCGCCGCTGATCGTCTCGCCGGTGATCGGCCTGCTGAGGGCTCCGGCCCAGGACGGCCGGGCCGGCTCGGCCGGCCAGACCTGCACGGCGAGGACGGTGCCCCGCCCGGGCAGCGAGTATCCGTCGAACCAGCTCGCCTGCCGGACGATCGCCCCCAGACCGATGCCGAGGGTGCCGGTGGTGGAGTGCCCGTCCCGGGACGAGACGGTCAGGTCGGCCATGCCGGGCCCGGAGTCGATGGCCACCAGCTCCACCCCGGCCTGCCCGGCTCGGCGTACCGGCCGGAGCAGCAGGACACCCTCGTCGGCGTGCTTGACCAGGTTGCTGGTCAGCTCGGCCGCGACGATGGCCAGGTCGGCGATGCGCGCCGCACCCATCTCCACCTGCGCGCCAAGGCGCTCGGCGGCACGCCGGACAGCGCTCGCCGCGCTGCTGGCGTCCACCCGGAACCAGATGCCACTGTCAGTGACCGCGTCGGCGTTCACCTGGACCACTTGGTGACCGTGATTCGCGTGCCCGTCTCCGCTGATGTCTCGATCTGGAACTCGTCGACCAGGCGGCGCGACCCGCTGAGGCCGAGGCCGAGGCCACCGCCGCTGGTGTAGCCGTCGGTCATGGCCAGGTCGAGGTCGGCGATGCCCGGCCCGGAGTCGTCGAACACGATCTGCACGCCCTTGCGTCGGCCGTTGTCCACGACCGTCACCTCGACCGAACCGCCGCCGCCGTACACCAGGGTGTTGCGGGCCAACTCGCTCGCCGCGGTGACCAGCTTGGTCTGGTCGACGAGGGACAACTTGGTGGCCACCGCCACGGCCCGGACGAGTTGCCGGACGCGCACCACGTCCTCATCGCTGCGGACCGACTGCGCCTGTGGTTGGCCCAGGTCGATGCCCGCGGTCACGGCGTGGCCGTCTCGGCGTCCGGATCGTCGTCGAGCTGGTGGTCGAGCTCGTCGGCGTGGGCCGCCGCGATCAGCTCCATGCCGCGCTCGACGTTCAGCGCGGTACGGATGCCGTTCAGCGACAGCCCCAGTTCGACAAGGGTGATGGCGACGGCCGGACGCATCCCGACCACCACCGTCTCCGCGTCGAGCACCTTGGAGATCGACGCGATGGTGGAGAGCATCCGCCCGACGAAGGAGTCGACGATGTCCAGCGCGGTGATGTCGATGATGACGCCGTGACAGCCGGTGTCGACGATCCGCTCGGCGAGGTCCTCCTGGAGCTGGACCGCCGTCTGGTCGGACATGTCGAGCTGGATGGAGACGAGCAGGATGTCCCCGATCTTGAGGATCGGCACCCGTTCCATCAGGCGTTCCTGCGCGGCAGGCGGCGGGCGGTCTCCACCCCGTTGAGCCGCAGCACGTGGCGCAGCGCGTCGGCGAGGCTCGCCTTGGTGGCGATGTCGCCGAACTCGATGCCGAGCGCCACGATGGTCTGCGCGATCTGCGGGCGGATGCCGGAGATGATGCAGTCGGCGCCCATCAGCCGGGCGGCGACCACGGTCTTCAGGATGTGCTGGGCGACCTGGGTGTCCACCGCCGGTACGCCGGTGATGTCGATGATCGCGTACGGCGAGCTGGTGTCGACCAGGGTCTGCAGCAGTCGCTCCATGACGACCTGGGCCCGGGCCGAGTCCAGGGTGCCGACCAGCGGCACGGCGACGACGCCCTCCCAGAGCTTGACCACCGGCGTGGAGAGTTCGAGCAGTTGCTCGGCCTGGTCGGCGATCAGGCTCTCCCGGGTGCGGACGAAGCTCTCGAAGGTGAACAGGCCCATCTCGTCGACCAACTTCGAGAAGGCGACGTAGTCGTGCAGCGCGTTCGGGCCGCCGGCCTCCTGCAGCAGCTCGGCCAGCACGTCCTTCAGCGCGAAGACGCTGACCGTGGTCTCGGTGGCGGAGAAGCCCTGCCGGGCCCGGCCACGGGACAGCTCGGCGAGCGCGGCACGCAGTTCGGCGGCGTTGTCGGCGGACAGGTCGATGATGCCCTGTTCGCCGGTGGCGACGATGGCACTGTGTAGATCCTGGACCTGTCGGCGCAGCTCCGCCTGGCTCAGCCGGCCCCGCAACGAACTGGTGACGATCTCGGTCCACCGAGTCGTGACCCGTTCGTCCTGCCCGCTGAGCAGCGCGGCGAGCCGACCACTTTCTTCGGTGCTCAACGCCATTTCGAACCCCCTTGACCTGGACCGGGCGGACTCTATCACCGGGGTCTGATCAACTACTTGCCGCGTAGCAACGGAATGATGATGGCCACCGGACAACGGCTCCCGTTCTGCGTCCGACCCTGGTCGTGGGATACCGTTCCCCCGATAACAGGAGGTCTGGCGAATGTCGTTGACGGTGCACACGGAACAACGCGGCGACGTGGTCGTCGTGGCAGTCGCGGGCGAGCTGGACATGGCCACCGCACCGCAGCTGCAGGACCAGATCACCGACCTGCTCGACAAGGGCCGCAACCGGCTGGTGTTCGACCTGGCGGACGTCTCGTTCTGCGACTCGACCGGCCTGTCGGTCTTCGTCCGCGCCAAGAACAGCTGCGACGAGGCTGGCGGCGTGGTCCGGCTGGCCGCCCCGCAGCGGGGTGTGCTGCGCATCCTTGAGGTGAGCGGGCTGGTCGAGGTGCTGCACACCTACCCGACGGTGGATGAGGCAGTCGCCGGCGAATCGACGCCGGCTTCCTCCTGACCGCTGCGGCTCGTCACTCGTCCTCGACGTAACGGGGACGAGCGATCGCCATGCCCGCCGTCGTCTGCACGGCGAGGGCGCCCAGCAGGAACCCGATCGGCGCGGTCCAGCCGCCGGTGGCCTCGTAGAGGATGCCGACCATCAGCGGGCCGAGGGCGGCGATCACGTACCCGGTGCTCTGCGCGAACGCGGAGATCGCGACTGTCCCCTCGGCGGTGCGGGCGCGTAGGCCGATGGCGGTCAGGATCATCGGGAACGCGCCCTGGCCGATCGCCAACAGGGCGACCCAGAGCAGCGCGGCGCCGTGCGGTGCGAGCGCCAACCCCAGGTAGGCCAGCGTCGACGCGGTGGTCAGCCCGAGCACCAGCGGGCGCAGGGTGCCCAGCCGACCGGCCAGGGTGGGCATCAGCAGCGCGATCGGCACACCGAGCGCTGTCACCCCGGCGAGCAGCAGCCCGGCCGACTCCGGCTGGTAGCCGGCATCGCGGAACAGTTGGGCCAGCCAGCCCATGATCGCGTACCCGCTGAGCGACTGTGCCCCGAAGTAGACGGCCATCGCCCAGCCGAGTCGGGTCCGCGCCGGCCGGACCCGGCTCGGCGTGGCGACGGCCGCCGTCGGGGTCGTCCGCCGCGCCGCGGCCCGGGTCCGCAGCGCCAGCGGCACCCACGGGAGTACGGCCACCGCGGCCATCGCGGCCCAGACGCCGAGCCCGGCCCGCCACGACCCGAAGGCGTGCGCGATCGGCACCGCGGAGGCGGCGGCCACCGTCGTGCCCACTGTCAACGCCATCGTGTACGCCCCGGTGACCAGGCCGGTGCGGTGCGGGAAGTGCTGCTTGACGAGCATCGGCAGCAGGATGTTGGCGACCGCGATGCCGGACAGCGCCAGCGCGCTGGTGAGCACGAAGATCCAGGCCGAGTCGGTGGCGACCCGGAGCACCTGGCCGACGGCGAGGGCGAGCATGGCGACCACCAGCACCCGGGCCGGCGCCACCCGGCGGACCAGCCACGGAGTGAGCGCGCCGAGGCCGGCGAACGCGATGGTCGGCAGGGTGGTGACCAGACCGGCGGTGACGCCGGAGAGGCCGAGCCCGTCGCGGACCTCGTCGAGCAGCGCGCCGAGGCTGGTCACCACGGCCCGCAGGTTGAGCGCGACCAGCAGCATCCCGACCAGCACCAGCGCGCCACCGGTCGCCGGGTGCGTCCGCCGGCCCGCACCGGGGTCCCGCCTCGGGCGAGGGTCGACGGTGGCGGGGGCGGGCAGCGCCGGAGCGGCGGTTGGTGGCGGGGTCATGACCGCTAACCTACAATCATGGGATGAATTTGGGACCGGTGATGTAACCAGTGCCACCGTCGGTTGAATTCCCCTCCGCGCCACCGGCGCCGTCCCGCGACCAGCCGGCCGTGCCACCGCGCGGTCATCGGGTCCGGCAGACCACCGAGCAGCTCCGCGCCCGGATCCTCGGCGGCGAATGGCCCGTCGGCGGGCGCATCCCCACCGAGCCACAACTGGTCGCCGCGCTTGGCGTCGGGCGCAACACGGTCCGCGAGGCGGTCCGCGCCCTGGTGCACGCCGGGGTGCTGGAGTGCCGGCAGGGCTCCGGCACCTACGTGGTGTCCACCGACGAGTTGGCACCGGTTGTCGCCCGCCGGCTCGGCGACGACCGGATGACCGAGGTCATCGAGGTACGCCGCGCCTTCGAGGTGGAGGCCGCCCGACTCGCCGCGCTGAGGCGTACACCGGAGGACCTGGCGGCGCTCGACGGCGCGCTCGCCCGGCGCGAGGCCGCCTGGCACGGCGGCCGGGTCGACACGTTCGTCGAGGCCGACGCGGCACTGCACACGGCGGTGGTGGCCGCCGCGCACAACGCCATGCTCGCCGAGCTGTACGCCTCGGTCGGCACCGCCCTGCGCAGCACCGTCGCGCAGGCGATGGGCGACGCGCTCACCCCCGAGCGTTACGTCGACCACACCCGGTTGGTCGAGGCGATCCGGGCCGGCGATCCGGGCCGGGCGGCGCTCGAAGCCGGCGCTTTTCTGGAACCCGCCGTACGGGCATAGGTTGTGCCCGACAGAAAAGCGGACACCTCGGGAGTACGAATGCTCAAGGGCTTCAAAGACTTCATCATGCGCGGCAACGTCGTCGACCTGGCGGTCGGTGTCGTCATCGGCGCCGCGTTCACGGGCGTGGTCACCCAGCTCACCAAGTCGTTCCTCGACCCGCTGATCCGGGTCTTCGTGCTGCTCATCACCGGCAGCGACAAGGGCCTGGCCGGCACGGCACCGAAGTTCCATGGCATCGCGTTCGACTGGATCGCCTTCGTCAACGCGGTGATCACCTTCCTGCTCACCGCGGCGGCGCTCTACTTCCTGGTCGTCTACCCGATGAACCGGCTGGCCGAGCGGCGCAAGCGGGGCGAGGAGCCGCCGCCCTCGGCGCCGAGCGAGGAGGTCAAGCTGCTCACCGAGATCCGCGACGCGCTGGTCTCCGCCGGGCACACCACCCCGGGCCAGCAGCGCGGGGCGCTGGACGACGTGCTGGGCCGCCGTCCCGAGCCGCCGACGCAGCGCTGACCCGAACGGATGCACATCGGCCCCTGTGGGATTCCCGCAGGGGCCGCACCTTCTCGAACGTGTGTTCGATAGAGTCCGGCCATGGAGCAGCGAAAGCACTGGTGGAACGGGAAGTGGGGACGACTGGCCCGGCGGGACGTCTTCCTCCGGGTGGACGCCGACCGGTGGCACGTCGAGCAGCGGGCCGGCGGCGCCGAGGGCATCTCCCGTTTCTACGAGTACGGCAGTGCGGACGAGGCTGAGGACACCGTCCGGGCCCTGCTCGACGGCCCGGACACCTGGCGGGAGCTGTCTCCCCGCCCGCCGAGCGGCTGGACCCTCCCGAACACCTGAATGGGCTGCGTGCCGCTGGCGTGGCGGCCCGTCGCCGGCCACCTTGCGCGGACCGTGGAGGCGGTATTGCTTTCGACGGTGATGACTCTGAGGCATATTGATGCCTCAGAGTCATCACGCTCTTCAGGCCCATCGCTTCCCGGCCCATCGCCCTCCAAGTCGCTGCCGTAGTTGCTGAGCATCGGGCGGATGGGTGCGCGGCGGCGTTTAGCGGCGCACCGCCCTGGGAACCGCAGCGGGATGGATCAGCAGGACGACCAGCAGGCGACCATCTCGCGGATCACCACCGGAATGCCGGTGATCGACTCAGCCGGCACCGAGGTCGGGACCGTGGACCTCGTCCAGCGGGGCGACCCGAACTCGGTGACCGTCCAGACACCGACCGCCGACCCGGGCAGCAGCCTGGACGAGCTGATCGAGGCGACCGCGGTCGAGGAACCGGACGTGCCAGCCGATCTGGCGGCACGACTGCTGCACACCGGCTACCTGAAGGTTTCGACCGAGTTGACCCGCACCGGCGCGGTCTACGTACCGGCCGACCGGATCGGATCGGTGGCCGACGGCCGGGTCCTGCTGGCCGTCGGGGTGGCCGACCTGCCGCCCGAGGAGTAGCCCCACGCCCTCCCGGCAGAGGCGGGCTGGTCCGGCTCGGCGGGCTGGCGGCGGTGGAAGAGCAGCAGCATCAGGCAGCCCGCGACCAGGCCCCAGAACGCGCCGCCCACGCCGATCAGCGTCACCCCGGACGCGGTCACCACGAAGGTGACCACGGCGGCCTCGCGGGTCGTCGGGTCGGTCACCGCCGAGGCGAGCGCGGTCGCGAGTGCGCCCAGTAGCGCCAGCCCGGCGACCGCCTCGATGAGGATCGGTGGGGCGACCGCGACCAGCGTGGTGGCCACACCGGCGCCCAGGCCGAGCACGGCCAGTCCAGCGCCGGCGGTGACCGAGGCGATCCACCGGCGCTCCGGGTCGGGGTGCGCGTCGGGGCCGGCGGCCAGCGCGGCGGTGATCGCCGCGAGGTTCACCGCGTGCCCGCCGGCCGGGGCGGCGAGCAAGCTGGCCAGGCCGGTGGTCCGCAGCGCGGCGCCGAACGGCGGCCGGTAGCCGTAGCCGACCAGCACCGCCATGCCGGGTACGTTCTGCGCGGCCATGGTGACCAGGAACAGCGGCAGGGCCAACCCGACCAGGGCGGACGCGTTCCAGGCCGGCGCGGTCAGCGTGATCGACGGGATCAGCGCGGCACCGGTCAGCCCGGCCGGCGGTGTGGTCAGTGCGATCGCCGCCACCGCCACCACCAGCGCACCGGGCACCGCCCAGCGGCGGGCGAACCGGTGCAGCAGCAGCCAGCCGACCACCACCGGCCCGGCCACCATCGGCAGCTCGACCAGTGCGCGGACCGGGGCTGTGCACAGCGGCAGCAGCACCCCGGCGAGCATCGCGCCGGCCACCGGCTTGGGGATGGCGGCCACCGCCCGGCCCAGTGGCGGAAACAGCCCGGCCGCGACGATCAGCAGACCGGAGACGAGGAAGGCACCCACCGCCACCCGCCATCCGCCGGGCGGCGGGCCGGTCGCCACCAGCAGCGCCGCGCCCGGGGTGGACCAGGCGGCGCTCATCGGTATCCGGTACCGCCAGCCCAGCCAGGCGGCGACGAGCCCGCTCGCCACGCAGAGAGCGAGCAGGCCGGAGGCGGCCTGCGCATCCGACGCGCCAGCCGCTCGGAGCCCGGCCAGCACGACGGTGAACGAGCTGGCGAAACCCACCAGCGCGGTCACCACCCCGGCCAGCACCGGTTGCACGCGTCCGGCCACTCCACCCTCCCGACTGTTCCGTTTACGGAACGGAAGCGTGTAGCACGATAGCCGGGTGCCGCACCCACCACCAGACCCGCGTCCGGGCCTCGACGTGGATCCCGCCGTCGTCGGACGCCGGGTCCGCGCCCTGCGCGAGGAACAGGGGATCTCGCTGTCCACACTCGCCCGACTCGCCGGTGTCGGGAAGGCCACCCTCTCCGGTCTGGAGCACGGCACCCGCAATCCGACCCTGGAGACACTCTGGGCGGTCACCGCGCAGCTCGGCGTACCGTTCACCGCCCTGCTGGCCGAACCGACGGCCGAACCCACCGTGCACGGCACCGCGGTCACCGCCACCCTGCTGGAGGTCTTCACCGACACCGACGCGACCTACGAGCTGTACCGCATGCGGGTCGCACCCGGCGTCGTGCAGCTCTCCCCCGCTCATGCGTCGGGGGTCACCGAGCACGTCACCGTCTTCGCCGGGGTGCTGCGAGCCGGGCCGGCCGACGCACCGCTGACCGCCCCGGCCGGTGGTCATCTCCGCTGGGTGTCGGACGTGCCGCACAGCTACGCGGCGGTGGGTGACGAGGAGGCCGCCGCCAGCCTGCTGCTGCGCTATCCGCGCCGCTGAGACCCGGCCGATCGTCACGGACCGTCGGGTCCGTCGACGAAAATCGCAATCATTTCTCGTCCGAGGTAGGAGGCGTAGAGACGAATGCGGGTTGTTCTTGGCAAGCTTGACCCCATGACGCTGATCCTCCGCTCGGTCATCCTCAACGACATCGGCTTGGTGCGCACCAACAACGAGGACTCCGCCCTCGCCGGTGACCGCCTGATCGCCGTCGCCGACGGCATGGGTGGGCTGCCTGCGGGCGAGGTGGCGAGCGAGATCGTGATCCGGATCCTGGACGAGCTGGCTCCGCCCACCGACCCCGACGGTGCCGCCGACGCGCTGCGTGCGGTGGTCAGCACCGCCAACCAGCGCATCCACGCCGCGATCACCGTCGACCCGAGCCGGGACGGCATGGGGACGACGCTCACCGCTGCACTGTTGGCCGGGGAGACGCTGGTGCTGGCCCAGGTGGGCGACTCCCGCTGCTACCTGCTGCGCGACGGGGAGCTGACCCAGCTCACCCGGGACGACACGTTCGTGCAGGCGCTCGTCGACCAGGGCACCCTCTCTCCCGAGCAGGCCCGCCACCACCCGCAGCGGTCCCTGGTCACCCGGGCCGTGCAGGGTGCCGACACCCCACCCGCGGTCGGTGTGCTCACCGTGGTCCCCGGCGACCGGCTGCTGCTGTGCAGCGACGGGCTCTCCGACTACGTCGAGGACGAGGCCATCGCGGCGGCCCTGGGCATGTACGCCGACCGTCAGCAGTGTGGTGAGCAGTTGGTGAAGCTGGCCCACCATGCCGGCGCACCGGACAACGTCACCGTCGTGGTCTCCGACGTCGTCGCCCGCTGACCCGTACGACGTCAACTCGCGGCACACCCGAGCCGGCTGGTTCGGGTGTGCCGCCGCAGTAGGTGGTTGTGCCATCTAGCTTGCGTCGCTACTGTCCGACCTGTGGATTCCGACCGGCGCGGGCAGTGGCTGCGGGGGGTGCTCGACATCTGCGTCCTGGCCCTGCTGTCCGAAGGCGAGTCCTACGGCTACCAGCTCGCCCAGGCGCTCGACGCGGCGGGCGTCGGGCCGATCCAGGGCGGCACGCTCTATCCCGTGCTGCTGCGCCTGCAGAAGACCGGCCTGGTGACCGCGCAGTGGCGGGAGGGCAGCGCCGGGCCGGCCCGCAAGTACTACCGGCTCACCGACGACGGGTACGCGGCGCTCCGCGCCGGCGGCAGCGCCTGGCTCACCTTCGTCCGGCCGGTGAACGACATCGTCACGAAGGGGGCCACCCGGTGAACGCCGACGACTGGCTGCGTACGCTCACGGCCGAGTTGCACCAGCGCCGGGTCGCGGCGGACGCCGCCCGGCACGTGGTCGCCGAGGCCGCCACGCATCTGCGCGAGGGAGGCGGCGACCCGTGGGTCGTCTTCGGTCCACCCCAGCAGTACGCGGGTGCGGTCGTGGAGAGCATCGGCACCGCGCCCGGACCGCGCCCCGGGCCGGTCCGGCTACACGCGGCGGGCATCACCAAGAAGTACGGACGGCGAACCGTGCTGCACGACGCCACGCTGACCGTCCGGGCCGGACAGATCGCCGCCGTCGTCGGCGCGAACGGCTGCGGCAAGAGCACCTTCCTCCGGATCTGCGCCGGGCTGATGTCACCGGACGCCGGTGAGGTGACCGTCTCCGGGCGGCTCGGCTACTGTCCGCAGTCCGGCGGCACCGCCGACTTCCTGTTCGCCGACGAACACTTCGTGCTGGTCGGCGCCGGTCAGGGCGTGGCCCGGGGCCCGGCCCGCCGCGCCGGTCGGGCGGCGGCCCGTCAGCTCGGTTGGGAGGCGGGCGGCGACGTGCAGGCCCGCCACCTGTCCGGCGGCACCCGGCAGAAGCTCAACCTGACCATGTCCACGCTCAGCGCCCCCGACGTGCTGCTGCTCGACGAGCCGTACCAGGGCTTCGACCAGGGCACGTACGTCAACTTCTGGGACCAGCTCAGCAGGTTGCGCGACGCCGGCACGGCCGTCGTCGTGGTGACCCACCTGCTCAACCAACTCGACCGGGTGGACATCGTGCTCGACCTGACCCCGGCACGAGAGACCGGGTGGCACGCGCCCGGCATCCAGGGAGGTCGCCAGTGAACCGGCTCGTCACCGTCGCCGAGATGACCCTGCGGGAGTTGCTGAGGCGTCGGGGCGTACTCCTGCTGTTGTTGTTGATGCCGTTGACCTTCTACCTGATCCGGCGGGACGCCTACCTCGGGCAGTCGGTTCGTTCGCTGCTGCTCGGCGTGGGCTGGGCGGTTAGCACCGCCGCGCTGTTCGCCACGACCGCCGCGCGCGAGTTGGAGCCGAGGCTGCGGCTGGCCGGCTACCGCCCACACCACCTCTACCTCGGTCGGATGCTCGGCCTGTGGGTGGTGGGGCTGGTCATCTCCGTGCCGTTCTTCCTGCTCCCGATGGTCGACGGCGCCGACCTGCGGTACGGCGGCCTGGCGGCGGCGCTGCTCTGTTCCGTCGCGGTGGCGGCGCCGTTCGGGATGTTGATCGGTGCGCTGCTGCCCCGCGAGTTGGAGGGCACGCTGCTGCTGCTCACCGTGGTGACGGTGCAGATGCTGATCGACCCGGCCGGGTCCGGGGCGAAGTTGACGCCGTTCTGGTCGAGCCGCGAGATCGCCACCTGGACGGTCGACGACACCGACCAGGGCTACCTCTCCCGTGGGCTGCTGCACGGGCTCGTCGTCACCGCCCTGCTGGCCCTGGGCGTGGCCGCGGTGGCCAGCATCCGCCTGCGCCGCCGCCGGCACCTACGGCACCTGCCGGTCGGCTGACCGCCGCACCGTGGGCGGATCGGCCAATCCGGTTGCTGCGACATCCGCGACGGGTTGAGATGGGCGAATGACCATCCGCCGGGTGACCGACGACGACCGTCTCACCACCAGCTTCCCGCTGGCCGCGTACGCCTTCGAATCCTCGCCGATCAGCGCTACCCGGGCCGCGGAGTTCCGCGACTACCTGCCCTACAACCAGGGCAACCGGACGCTGATCGCCGAGGAGGGCGGCACCACGTTGGCCGCCGTCTCGGCCATTCCGATGCGACAGAACCTGCGTGGGGCGGTGCTGCCGATGGCCGGTGTCGCCGGGGTGGCGACCCATCCGCTGGCCCGCCGGCAGGGGCACGTCCGGACGTTGCTGCACCAACTCCTCGACGAGATGCGCGACGAAGGGCACCTGCTCAGCGCGCTCTACCCGTTCCGGCCCAGCTTCTACGCCCGGTTCGGCTACATCGGCCTGCCCAAGCCACGCCGGGTCACCTTCACTCCGGCCAACCTGGGCTCGCTGCTCAAGGTGGACCTGCCCGGCGAGGTGGGCTGGGAACGCATCGCCGCCGGTTATCCGGCGTGGCGGGCGTTCACCGAGCACAACCTGCGGGAACGGCACGGCTTCTCCATCTTCCCGGACCACCGGGCGGTCGGAATGCGCGACCGCGACGAATACTGGCTGCTCACCGCCCGGGTGGCCGGGGAGGTCACCGGTGCGGTGACGTACCGGATCGACGAGCACGGCGGCACGCTGCACGGCAACGAACTGCTGGCCGATGATCCGCTCGCGCGGGCGCTGCTGTTGCAGTTCTTCGCCCGGCACGTCGACCAGATCGAGCGGATCACCGTCCAGGTTCCGCCCGACGAGTTGCCCGAGTTGTGGCTGACCGACCTGGACGTGCACGTCGAGGCCCACACGGCCGTACCGGGTTCATCCGCGCCGATGGCCCGGCTGCTCTCGCTGGACGCGTTGCGCGGGCTGCCCGCCGGCCCGGGGCGGGTACGGATCGACCTGACCGGGGACCGCTGGCTGGCCGGCACCCACCTGTTCGACGGCACGACCGGCGCGCTGGAGCTGGTCGACGACACCACCGGCAGCGCGCCCACCGCCACGATCACCGCCGCCGGGCTCTCCGCCCTCGCGTACGGGGTGCTGGACCCGGCCGAGCTGCCGCTGCGCGGTCTGGGTGAGGTGCCGGTGGACGCCGCCACCGAGCTGCGCGGCCTCTTCCCCCGCCGGGTGCCGTACGTCTTCGCCGACTTCTGAGCCCTGCTCAGGATGGCGTCTTAGCAGTTCATTAAACCGGCTCGGCGGATTCGTCGCGGCGCCGTCGTGGCTCCTAGCATCACTGGGTGCGCATGACATCGCTTGCCGCTCTCCTCGTCCTCGGTGTCGCCACCGCGACCCTGCCCGCCTGCGCGCCCAACGACCCGGCCCCCACCTTCGAGGCCGGCTCGACCGCGTCGCCCACGCCGACGCCGCCACCGACCGCCTCACCGGGGGCAACGCCAGGGGCTCGGGACGGCCTCGACGGTCCGGGGGCCAGCGCGAGCCCGAAGCCCGCCAACAAGGTGCTCGCGGCCGGCAACCCGAACGGCAAGGCCACCGTGCCGGCCGAGGCACGGGCGGTGGACACCTCGAAGCCGACCCGGACCATCGGCACCGGCACCCCGACGAGCTGCACCTCGGCGGCGGTGGTGAAGGCCGTCGCGGCCGGCGGTGTCATCAAGTTCAACTGTGGACCGGCCCCGGTGACCATCAAGATGGCCGCCACCGCGAAGGTCCGCAACGCCAACGGGCCGAAGATCGTGCTGGACGGCGGCGGCACTGTCACGTTGAGCGGCCAGGGGCAGCGCCGCATCCTCTACATGAACACCTGCGACCAGGCCCAGGGCTTCACCACCTCGCACTGCCAGAACCAGGATCACCCGCAGCTCACCGTGCAGAACCTGACCTTCGCCGACGGCAACTCCACCGGCCAGAAGGCCGAGGGCGGCGGCGGTGGGGCGATCTTCGTACGCGGCGGGCGGCTGAAGGTGGTCAACTCGCGCTTCGTACGCAACCGCTGTGACCGCACCGGCCCCGACCTGGGTGGCGCGGCCATCCGGGTGCTGAGCCAGTACGAGAACAAGCCGGTGTACGTCGTGGGCAGCACCTTCGACGGCGGCTCCTGCTCCAACGGGGGTGCCCTGAGCAGCATCGGCGTGTCGTGGGTGGTGCTGAACAGCGTGCTCAAGAACAACGAGGCGATCGGCAACGGGGCCAACCCGGCCAAGTCCGGCACGCCCGGCGGCGGCAGCGGCGGCGCGATCTACTGCGACGGCAACGAGTTCACCGTACGGATCGCCGGCACGATCATCGAGAACAACAAGGCCAAGGAGGGCGGCGGCGCGGTCTTCTTCGTGAGTAACAACCGCACCGGCACCATGAAGATCGAAAACTCGACCCTGCGCCGCAACCCCAGCGCCAAGTTCGAAACCCGCGGCTTCCCCGGCATCTTCTTCCTGGGCGCCCGCAACCCCACAGTCACCGGCTCCAAGCTCTCCTAACCCCCGCGCCGTCCGTGCCCCCGCGCCGCGCCGCCCGCGCCGCGCCGCCCGCGCCGTCCGCCCGCGCCG
>NZ_JBAKHR010000036.1:0-68081 GCF_036902955.1 Micromonospora sp. CPCC 205558 | reverse complement strand
TACATTGGCCGATGCCGCTTCCGGCATCGCCAACCTCCACAACATCATCCTCGCCGGCTGACCACCGGCCGGGCCCCGAGCAACGCCTTCACCCAGTTACGAGACGTCCCTTAGGGAAGTGATACGTCAGGGCAGTACGTAGACGACTCACCGGTAGAGCCGTGCGCCAATCGCGCTTCTGGGAATTGCGCTCCGATGACTGTCCTTGAAGTAGTCCGGCCCCGTGATCGACCATCAACAATTCTCCCACCAACGACGGAAGTCATTGTGAGCCGGATAGCCGACAGGGTGATCCTGCGGCCGTCGCGCTAATCTGCCTTCGGCGGTTCTTCTGAAACAGACGGCGAGTCCAAGGGAGAATGTCATGTTCATCGTGGCGACGCAGGATCCAAAGACACGAGGTCATTCCGAGGCTCCCGAATCGGGCGCGGATGCGTGGGGTGCCCTCCTACCCATCGACGCCGGGCTCACGCAGGCCGAGGCGGATCGGCAGCTGGCCACCTACCTGGCCGGGGTGCAGGCGGGCGAGCCACTGTGCATCCGCGCGCACGGCAACGACGAGGAGATCGGCGACGCCGAGGCCGGCGCGAAGGACTGGGGCTGGACGTACAAGAAGTTGGCGAGAATGCTGGCCACCCACCTGACCGCCACCCCGAGCGTCGTCCTGATCCGGTCGTGCGCCGAAGAGGTGACCAACTTCCCCACTCAAATGGCAGTCCGCCTGGAATCCAATTGGCCGGGCGCGAACCACCTCGACGGAGTCGTCATCTACGGCTACAACACGTCTGTCAACATCAGCACGCCAGTGCCCTCGCCGCAGCAGCTGACCAAGAACGTCCAGATCCAGCCGGTCATCATCTCGTTGTAATCTGCGGCTGCGTCTGGCAATTCATCCCGGCTTCGCAGACAACATCGCGCTGGCTGGCTGCGGGCCTGACCCAGATTCCTTACGAGTTGAGCCCTCACCCACACCATTCCACCCCCGACAGCATGGCGATTAACTGTGCCTGAAAATTGCGCTGTCGGGGGTGGTCCGGATGACCAGAAGCGTAGTTTCCTGGCGAGGCAGAATCCAACGGGATTGATGCTCACGCGCCGCCGGGCGTCCTCACTGCGCTGGCCGCCGAGACCAACGCCGAGGGTTGGTGACACTCGTACGGCAACGCCGCCGCTCGGCTGACAACGGGCCTACCGCAGCGGTGACGACGCCGTATCCGAGACGAACGGCAGGAACGGGCTCGGCGTCCCGCTCCAAGACACGTATAAGACCTCCCTGGCCCGGGTGCTAGCAACGAACATCAGACAACGCTCCCGGAGCAGGTCGTTGTCGTGCTGCAGCTGGTCCACTTCAGCTGGCGTAATCTCCTTGGCGAACGGCACCGCCCGAGCAGTGACGCCCACCATCGCGACACAGCGAAACTCCAGCCCCTTCATAGCGTGCATGGTGGCGAGTCGCACTCCGTCCACGTCCACGCCCGGCTGGTCCCGGACGAGCGCGGCCGGAATCCCGGCATCGGCCAGCGCGTCGCGCACCGCGTTCAGCGTCAGGTTGAAGCGGGCGCAGACAGCGATTTCGTTGGCCGCCACGCCCTGCTTCAACCACTCCCCCACCCGCTCCACGAGTGCCGCGACCTCGGCCTGGCTGGTCGGATACCCGGCGGCTTGGGGTCGCTTGCCGTGCAACAGCGACCGGTAACCGGCGAGGGTGTCATCACCGTCGCCGCCGAGGTCCTCGATCCGCGAGCCGACAAGCACTCCGGTGGACCAGGCGAGGATCTCCTCCGTGCTGCGGTAGTTGACCCGCAGCCGGCTGCTGCGACCGGTGACGGAGATGCCGAGCGCGCCCAGCGAGACCCGGGAGTCATAGATCCGCTGGTGCGGGTCGCCGGTGATGAAGAGGTCATCCGGGCCGGAGGCCACCGCGGCGCGCAGGACCCGCCACTGTGCGGGATGCAGGTCTTGGGCCTCGTCGACCACGACGTGGTCGTACCCATGGATGGTGCGGTCGGCACCGTCGAGCAGTTGTGCGGCCCGCGCGCAGATCTGCAGGTGAGTGCTGGTACCGGCGGCCGACACCTCCTTCTGGAACATCTCCACGGCGTCCCACACGCGGTCGCGCTGCCGCGGCCCCAGCGCCGACCCTCGACCGCGCCGGCTGGCCGCCCGGTACTCCTCCCGGCTCTGCACGTCGTGGGCCAGGATGACGTGGCGGAACTCCTGCGCCAGGAACTGCTCGGTCCACGGCAGGGTCAGCCTTCGGCACACCCTCCGCCAAATCTGCCGTTCGTCGACATCGCCGATCGGGGTCGGCACCTGCCCGGCGAGCGCCCGGACTGTGCGGTTCGCGAAGGCGTTCACCGTGGTCACCTCCACCCGCGCCAGTTGCTCCTCGTCAACGAGAAGTAGGGACAGGTTCTCCCGCAACGCCGCGGCCAAGGCATTCGTGTACGTGGTGAGCAGCACCCGACTATCGGGCGTACGCGACAGCAGGTGCTTGACCCGGTGCAGCGCCACCACCGTCTTCCCCGTGCCGGGTCCGCCGGTCACCTGGGCCGGCCCGTTGTACGACACCCGGTACGCGACGCGGCGCTGCGACGGATGGAGGAAGACCCGCCAGGCGGCGAAGGGCTTGTCGAGGATCTCGGCGAGTTCATCCGGCCGGGTCACCAGGGTGATGCGGTTGGCGGTGTTGGAGATCGCCACCGCCAGGCTCTCGCTCGGCTCCGGCGTCGCGTCCGCCGGCCGGCGCTCGGCCACCACGTCGCGGTAGACCTCGTCCGGCGTGAAGCCCTCGGCAAGGTACTGCAGCACCTCGAACTGGTCTTCGGGCAGCAGCGTCCCGAACGCGTCCAGCTGCGCCTTGTCGATGATCGTACGAACGGCACGCAGCACCTGGTCGTCGATACCGAGGTCGCGCAGCACCGTGTTGGAGTAACGGGCGAACAACAGCGTCGGAGCCGCCGCCGCCTCCTCCTCCAGCGCCGGGGTGAGCTGTTCGATCGCAACAACGTTGCGGACCTCCAGCGCCCGGGTCGCTCTGTTGACCGTGTAGAGCCGCTTCGCGGCCCAGCTGTAGGCGTCGTCGTGCGGCACGACGTTGAGCAGGAGAAAGGTGTCGCTGCCGTCGTCCGGCGCCAACACCACCCCGCGCCAGAAGTCGGTAACCCGGATGGTCCGCATCCGCGGATCGCGGGCGTTGTTCACCGACTCCAGGTGCAGGCCTTTGTCGGCGTGCAGCTCGGCGATGGTGAGCAGCTGGAACTTCTCCATCGCCTTGCGTACGCCGGCCTTGACCGGCTTTGCCAGAACGTCGTAGCTCTGCCAGAAGGTGTTGGCCAGGGCGAGCTGCGGCACGGTCAGGGCCTCCTGCGTGATCGGTCGGCGCGCGGATGCGACCCTACCTGCCACGCTATCGGTTTCCAGGCCCACCTGAATCCCATCACAAACCGTAGCTGTCCGTAATCTGACAGCGATTCACAGTTTTGTTGAATCCGAGGAGTCGTCAGATCCACACTGGTACATGGCTTGCTCGGACGGTACGCCAGATGACAACCGCAGCCGCCAGAAACCGCCTCGACCGGAAGTGGCCGCGCCCGACGGCCTTCCCCCTTCGTTGCAGCCGTTGTTGGCGCGAATCGCCGATCGCCGGGCCGCCCGCAGCGAAGCAACCCTGCAGGCCGACATTCGACAACTCCTGCTGGCCGGCGACTTCGGTCTCGGTGAGGCACACCTCGACGTTGACCTCGAGTCTCCGGCCGGCGGTGGCAGACGTATCGACATCGAGGCGGGCTACACGGTCATCGAGGTCAAGCGTCGGCTCCAGAACGGACGTCCGCTGCAGGAGGCCGAGCGGCAGCTCGGCGGCTACGTCCGCTCGCGGAGCCACGAAAGCAGTCAACGTTACGTCGGCATCCTCACCGACGGGGCCACCTGGCGTGCGTACCAGCTAACCGGCGACTCACTGAGCCTCATCGACACCCACTCGTTGGCTGCCACTCGCCCCGACGGGTTGGCCCTCTTCTACTGGCTTGAGGGCGTGCTGGCAACGAGTCAACGGGTCCGGCCAGCACCCGCCGAGGTTGCCCGCCGACTCGGCGCGGCGAGCACGTCGCACAAGCTGGATCGTGCCGCACTCGCCGCGCTCTACGAAGAACACGCGCAGGTGCCGACCGTGCAGCTGAAACGGCAGCTCTGGGCGGGGTTGTTAGACAGCGCCCTCGGCACGCAGTTCGTCGACGATCCGGACCTCTTCGTCGAGCACACCCTGCTGATGAACAGCGCGCACATCATCGCGCACCTGGTCGTCGGCATCGACGCCATGGATCTGCAGCCGCAGGACCTCATCACCGGGCAACGGTTCGACCAGGCCCGCATCCTCGGCGTGGTCGAGCACGACTTCTTCGGCTGGACCACGGAGGTGCCCGGTGGTCGCGAATTCGTTCAGGGGCTCACTCGGCGGCTTGCCCGGTTCGATTGGCTCCAGGCCGACCACGACATCCTGAAGGTGCTCTACGAGTCGATGATTGGCGCCGAGACGCGCAAGCGGATGGGCGAGTACTACACCCCGGACTGGCTCGCCGAGCATCTCGTCGACACTGTCGTCACTGATCCGCTGCGGCAACGGGTGCTGGACCCCGCCTGTGGCTCCGGCACCTTCCTTTTCCACGCCGTACGGCGTTATCTCGCTGCGGCCGAGGCGGCGGCCGTTCCGCTCGACACCGCGTTGACGCAGCTCACCAAGCATGTGATTGGCGTTGACCTACACCCGGTCGCCGTGGCGCTCGCACGGGTGACCTATCTGCTCGCCATCGGCCACGAGCGGCTGACCGATCAGCGCGGCGCCATCACCATCCCTGTCTACCTCGGCGACAGTATGCAGTGGCGGGAACGACGCGACCTCTTCACCGAGGAGCACGTACGGATCAGCGCAGGTTGCAACACGAGTGAGGTCGAAGAGTGGCTCCGCTTCCCGAAGGAACTGCTCAACGAGCCGAGCCGGTTCGACCAGATTGTCGCGGGGCTCGCCACCATTGCGGCGAAACCGAGAGAGGGGAACGGCCCGCCGTCGCTGACCGCGTTCTTCCATCGGATGAAGATCGGGCCCGACGATCAGCCGATGATCCTCAGCACCTTCGAGGCGATGTGCCGGTTGCACGACGAGGGACGCGACCACATCTGGAGCTACTACCTGCGTAACCTGGCCCGACCGGTCTGGCTGGCCATTGACGACAACCGAGTGGACGTCCTGATCGGAAACCCGCCGTGGCTTTCGTACCGGCACATGCCCGCTGGCATGCAGGAAATGTTCAAGCGACTCTCGAAGGACCGAGGGCTGTGGCGCGGCGGTCAATTCGCTACCCAGCAGGACCTCTCCGGTCTCTTCGTGGCCAGAGCCATCCAGCAATATCTGCGCGATGATGGCGCGTTCGCCTTCGTCCTGCCCAACGCCGCACTCGACGGCAAGCACTACGAGGGCTTCCGCAGCGGGTGGTACAAAGACGAAATTGAGCCGACGACGGTTGCCTTCACCGGCTCCTGGGACCTGCGTCGCCTGCGCCCCCACCCCTTTCCGCGGGGGGCTGCCGTCGTCTTCGGAAACAAGGCAGCAACGCACAACCCGCGCAGCCTTCCATCGACCACCGAGCAATGGACAGGGCGCCTCGGCGTCGATGCCAGGAGTTGGAAGCAGACCGCGCCGTCCATCCGCCGGGAACACGTACCCCTGGGGCGGGAGTCCCTCGCCGAGTCACCGTACAAGCCACACGTTCGCAACGGCGCGACGATCTTCCCCCGGATCCTCTTCTTCGTCGAGACGGATTCCGGCGGGCGGCTCGGCCTCGGAGCCGGTCGTCGCTCCGTACGCTCCGCACGCAGCAACCTGGAAAAGGCACCGTGGAAGGAGTTGCCCGCTCTCGAAGGGGTCGTGGAGGCCGAGTTCATCCGGCGGGTGCTGCTCGGCGAGAGCCTGGTGCCGTACCGGATCCTGCCGGCGAAGGAAGCAGTCCTCCCACTTGACGGCGACACGCTGATGACAGGTCCCGGATCGCGAATCGACTACTACTTCGGCCTCGCCGAGTGGTGGCGGCGGGCCGAGGCTGTCTGGGAGACGCACCGCAACAGCGCCCGTCTCACCTTGGTCGAGCAGCTCGACTTCCGACACAAGCTCACCACTCAATTGCCTGCGCCACCGCTACGTCTGGTCTACGGCAAGTCGGGCATGCACGTCGCCGCGGCGATCGTCGACGAACCATCCGCGATCATCGACCACAAGCTCTACTGGGTCCCAATCGCGACCCGGGAAGAGGGCCTCTTCCTGTCCGCGATCCTGAACAGCACGGTGTTGACGGAGCTTGCCCGACCGATGATGTCCTACGGCAAAGATGAGCGCGACATTGACAAGTACGTGTGGGATCTGCCCATTCCCCGGTACGACGACGCGAACCCGACGCACCAACGCCTCGTGGAGTTCGGCTGTGCGCAACACCAGACCGTTGCCGGGCTCAGCCTCGCCGAGGGCACGAGCTTTGTGACGTTGCGCCGCCGAATCCGCGCCGAACTCGCACGGCACCCCACCACCTCGAAGATTGAGGCCATCGTCACGGAGATGCTCGGGTAATCCCATGGTCGAAATTGACGATTCATGGCCCCGATCACCGGGAGCGCCGCAGCCCGGAGAGCAACTCGGCGACCTCGACGGCACTGGGGTCGGTGGCACCGTGCAACCGGGTCAGATCCTTCAACAGGTCACCTAGAGTCTCCTCAGCGGCTGGCCGCTGCCCTGCACCAAGTTGGAGCAGGCCGATCTGCCGACGCAGGTCCAGGGTGCGTGAGTCGTCCGGGCCGTAGGCGTCGCTCTCATCGCCGAGGAGCGCGTCGAGCTGACGCAGCGCCTGGCTGGTATCACCAAATAGAGCGCGGCAGGTGGCCCCGCGGAGCCGGCATTTCAGGGCGCGATCAGCATGGCGGCCGTCTCGGCGGGCAATATCGTCGGCGAGTTGCTCATACGTCGGCGCGGCCCGACGGTAATCCCCCTCCTCGAAGAGCGCGTCCGCAAGTTCAAGCCGAGCACGAAGAACATCGTCGTCGGTGTCGCCGAGCGCCTCCGCGGCTGGCGCGACAGCTCCGGCCAGCAGTTCTGCGGCTTGACCGTAGCGGGATTCCTGGGCGAGTCGGGCTGCTTCCACTCGCGCCTGGCCAAGCCCGTCGCGGTCGGAATGAGCACCCTGACGAGGCCGTGGAGGCGCGGCGGGCTGAACGGCCCTGGAGGATGGTGGAGCCGTCAACAGCGACGCCGGGTCGGGCTGTGGTGACGCCGGGGCAGGCGACGAAGTTACTCGCGGGGCTGTTGTGAACACCCGGCTGAGCACCGTGCCGTACATCCGGGTTGCGCTGGTCGTCGAGGGCGGGTGCAGCACCCCCGGTAGTGGACCCAGTCCAGTGGCATACGGCAGCAACTGGTCGTAGACGATGTGGGCGCCGTCGGGTCGGTCCTCGGGCTGTTTCTGCAACAGATGCAGGAGCAACTCCTCCACGGCCTCGGGCACATCGTGACGGACTGCGCGCACCGGCGGCGGTGGTTGGCTGACCTGTTTACTCCAGACGTCGAACGAGGTGGACCCGCTGAAAAGTCGCTCGCCGGTGAGCATCTCGTGCAGGGTGCAGCCGAGTGAGTAGAGATCGGTCGCTGGCCCACTGATATTGGTCTGGATCTGCTCGGGTGCCATGTACGCCGGGGTGCCGGGCGGAAGCCCGGTGGCGGTGATTCTCGAGAAGTCCGGAAGGGTAGGTGCGGCGGCGAGACCGAAGTCGAGCACCTTCACGGCCCCGTCTGGCTGCAGCATGAGGTTACTCGGCTTGAGGTCGCGGTGCACGAGCGACGCCTCGTGGGCGATGGTGAGCACGGCGCAGACCTGGGCGGCGATGGCAGTGGCCCAACCGATGGGCAGGGCACCTTGCTCGGCCACCAGATCGGCGACGCTGATCCCGTGGATGCGCTGCATGACCAGGTAGGGCCGACCGTCGTGGGTGCCGACGTCATAGACGGCGGGGACGCCGGGGTGTTCCAGGCGGGCGGTGATCCGTGACTCGCGGACGAACCGACGGATGTAGTCCTTGTCTGGCTCACCGTCGGGAAAGCGGATGAACTTGACCGCGACCTGCCGGTCGAGTTTGGTGTCGTGGCCGAGCCACACCTCGCCCATGCCACCACGGCCGATGGGCAAGTCGTCGAGTTCATACCGGCCGTTGATCAACGTTCCCACAGTGTCAGCACTCTCCGTTCCGGTCCCGAGCATCGGCCGGCTGGTCTGCCGTCTCCACCGGGCGCAGGCGTCCGTCGCCGAGGCCGAGGAACCCTCGTTCGACGACTTCCGCACCGAGGGCGGCAGTTTCCCGCAACCGCATTTCGAATGCCATCAGCCCTCGGAAGGCTCCTCCGAGGCGGTGCTGGTCCGACAAGGGTAGTCGCGGTATGCGGGTCCTTCGGATGTCGATACGTCCGGCAAGGGATGAGCCGCCGGTGCTCGCGCCGCGCTGCGCGACGCGTAGAAACCCGGCCAAGAAGTATGGGTCGAGCTGTCTCGTGTCGACCCGGAGCAGGTAGAGCCGGGGCCCGAGTAGCGGGCCGCCATCAGAGACGACATGCACGGCGGGAACGCGCGGTGAAAGGGGTGTCACCACATCCCCGACCCGCAGAGCGATCGCACCTGGCAGGGCCGAGGCTGCCCCGGATGCCGAACGCCCGAGCCGAACGTCGCGAGCGGTAAGCACCGGCGTAGGACCGTCCTCGTTCGTCACCATCTTTATGGGCGCCTGGCAGATGGACAGCGCCCCCGTTCTGGCCAGCTCCCCGATCGTGATCATGGCTGGTTCGTCGCAAACGGGGATGTGGATCAGATCCGGCAGTGTCGGTGCGAGGGCGTCGACGGCAGCACTCAGCGATGCCAGGACAGAGGAGTAGCCGCTGGCGGAGACGTCGGACGCGCACAGATGCCGCGCCGGCGTGAAATCCACATGGTCGTCCAACAGGTCAATTATCGGGATGGCCCGGCTTCCCGGCGGCAACTCGGAGCCGGCAATGAACGCCTCCCAGGCCCGCACGGCACGCGTGGGCTCGAAGCTTCCGTCCACCATCAGCACCTCGTCGAGGCGCTGTGTTCTGTCGGGGCGCCGTATCAGCCACAAATCCGGTGCCACGGCTCCGCTCGGGCCGACCGCTGGCAGGCAGATCAGCGCACGCAGCGCCCCGGCTCGCAGAAGGTTTCTCCGGATGCGTCGACCCGAACGTCTGCTGGCAGCCGCGCTCGGCATGAGGATCGCAACGTGTCCTCCGGGCTTGACGTGCCGGAGACAGTGCTGCAACCAGGCCAACTCGGGTTCGCCTCGGGGTGGAAGGCCGTACTCCCAGCGCGCGTCGTTGGCCAGCTCTTCATGTCCCCAGGCCCGGTCCGCGAAGGGCGGATTGCACAGGACCGCGTCGAACAGTTTTCCGGCAAAGGCGTCGACTCGCAGCGAATCCGCCACGGCCACCTGGGCGTTACCGGCGTGCAGCAGGAGACGCGCAGCAGCAATGCGGGCAGCTGTCTGGTTGACCTCCTGGCCACGGAACTCCCGAGTGCGACGTCCAGCGGCGGCAAGCAGGAGGGTGCCGATCCCGCAGGCCGGGTCTAGGAGGCTCTCCGCCTCGGACGCGGCCAACGCGACCATGAGAGAGGCGATGGGTGCGGGCGTAACTGTATGGCGGCGGGAGTGGACCTCCAGGTACCGCTCGCAGAGAAAATCGAAGACGGCTCGGGGCCCCTCCTGGTCGGCCGCCTCACCAGCCAGGCGTACGGTGGTCACGGCATCGGCGTCGGGCGCATCGGTGAGTAGGTGCGAGAACTCCGGCACCTCTCTTTCGAGCGCCTCCGTGAGGCGCTCGACCATTACGGCGTCGGTCTGGTCGGCCAGGATCTTCCACCGGGCCGGATTCCGCTGCAGGAAGACCAGAAAACAGCCGAGGTGGCCGATCCGGTCGCCCAGTTCCAGGTCGGTGGCAGCACCGCGCAGAGCCTGCCAGACCCGGTCAATCGGAGTGAGTTGGAACGGCTTGTTGTGCCTGCTCAGCCAGGCCTCGATCTGCATCAGGTCGAACAGTGGGCTCGCGGAACTGCCGCCGACCGGCGGCGGGAAGTCGGGGAAGCGCCGCCGCCAATTACTGACCGCCGCACGCCCGACACCGGCCAGCCGGGCGATGTCCCCAGTAGCGACGGTGGCACCGTCCGGCATGGTTACCACCCCCTGGCCGGAGGAAGTAAGCCGGGTTAGCAGCCCACGAGTCTGCAACTCGGCGATGTGCTCGGCTGCCCGTTGAGGTGCGCTCCCGCCGCGTACCAGCAGGCCTGCCTCAATGTTGCGGTTGACCCCGGACTGGGTGAGGTTGGCGCTGGACACCAGCAGCACCTTGCGGTCGGCGACGGCGATCTTCGCGTGCATCTTGGCGCTATCCTCGGCCCGTCGCTCGACCGGCCAGTGCCACACCTGCACGCCAGACAAACTGGCGAAGGCAGCAGCAGGCTCCGGACCGTTCAACGCGTTACGGGCACCGGCCAGGGTCTCGACGACGACGCTGACGGCCACACCGCGTGCCACCGCAGTCGTCAGCGCGGCCAGGAGCGGCGGATATGGCTTCGCGGAGTACGTCATGAGCAGCAGTTCGGCGTGAGCCTCCGCGACCAGGTCAACCAACACCTGGGCTGTGGCACGCACCGGCACCGGATGGGTGCTCGGTCCACTCCACACCGACTCGATCCGCACCGCTGCGGAACGCTGGGCATGCCCGGCGGCCAGCCCGCGTAGGTAGGCGGCGGCCTCCAAGCCCGGCAGCCCCGAGGCACGCAGCGCGGCCAGCACGGCCCCGGCTGCCTCGGCAAAGCCGGGCACCGGAACGGCGTGCAGCGCCGCCTGCTCCGGCGAGCCGTCGCCGAGGCGGTCGGCCAGCACCCGCAGGTGTCCCGGACCGAGCCGGTTCACCGCAGCCTCAGCCGCCGCCTCGAACGCCGGATGCCAGCTCATGGCAGCTCGGGAAAGAGCGCCAGCTCCGGCATGTCGATCGGTACGACGAACCGCCGGTCCAGGAACCGGTTGCCGCGTTCGCAGGTCGTCTCCGAGACGAAGAGGCAGACGTGGCAGGCGGCCCCGTGCAGGAAGTCCGCCGGGTCCTGGGGTAGCCGTTCGGCGCAGAGCGGGTCCGACGAGCAGTGCATGGCATCGGACAGCGCCCGCCGGGTGAGCCGGACCAGCGAGTCGTGCTCGGCCAGTGACACCAGCCCACCAAGGGTGCCTTCGGCGTCCGGTACGGCGGTGTAGATCAGGATGCCCGCGCGCTGCGGGTCGGCCTCCGTACCGGAGTAAATCCGTTCAGAGAGACTCGCCGAGCTGTAGCCGCACTCCAGAGCAATGGTGCGGATCAGCAGGTGCGACAGGGTGTGCAGGGCGATGTAGCGCTCGCCCGGCCAGAGGTGCATGGGGTCGAACGGTCCGGCGATGCGACCGGAGTAGCGGTTCTTGCGGAACCGGGCGTACGCGTCCCGGTGTTCCTGCATGACCTCGGTGTACTCGATCCGCTGCTCCCACGCGGCGAGCAGATCCTCCGGCAGGCGCAGGAAGATGCCCTCCCCGCGTACCTCGCTGGCCGGCACCCAGGTCGCCGACCCTTTGGACAGCGACGCACGGGTGACGAGATCGGGGTCTTCCGGGTCGGGCGAGTCGAGGCGGGTGAAGCCGACCAGCGCGCGTACCTCCCGGAGCCGTTCGGCCTGGATCACGTCGGCGTAGACGTTCTTCAACTCACCGGGCACACCGTCGGGGTCGCGGCGGAGGGTGAAGTCGTCCGTGGCCGGCGGGAGTTGCCCGGCGGAGAAGATCTCCCATTCCGGCGTACGCAGGTCGGGGTAGCCCTTCTCCTCCTCGTCGCCCTTGGCACCGGTGCGGTGTCGCTCGATCGCCGCCCAGATCTCCTGGTCGCTCCACTTATCCAGCTCACGGAACGCCGGCACAACCGTCCGCAGGTACGGCAGCATGTCCACATTGGGAACGCCCTCCAGGGCGGCCCAGTGCTGTTCCACCTTGGCCTGGAGTTCGCTCGCGCCGGTGCGCGGCACGGCCAGGGCGGAGAGGGTCTGCGCGAACCACTGGTTGGACGCGCCGACGACCAGGAGCTTCAGCTCGACAGCTTTGCAACCCTTCGGGTCGAAGTCGCCCAGGTGCGGCCGACGGCCACGGCAGCGGGGCAGCTTATCCCCGCCTCGTGGACCGAGGACCTCCTTCATGTTGCGGCGGGCACCACAGGGAGCGCACTTGATCTCGACGTTGGCGCCCAGGTTGCCGCCGCGGTCGTCCATCTTCAGCTTAGGATGGGTGGCGTTCGGGCAGGCACCGCCCTGGTGGACGAAGTGTGCGTACGGAAAGTCGTCGAGGTGGCCTTCGGTGCAGGCGAGCACGAACCGGGCTCCCACCGCCATCGGTCTCCGCCCCGACTTCTTGCGGCCGCATACGGTGTGGAAGAAGCGGGCCTCGTGTGGCTTACGGGGCTTGGAGTTCTCGAAGCCGAAAACGTTCGAGTCGATCGGCGCCAGGTCGTCGCAGGCGGTGCAGCGCAACCACCCCGGAAACGGCGTGATGGGCACTCCGATACGGCCTGCCGGGCCAGTTGGATCCCGGTCGGTGCCGTCCAGCCACGGTGCCGGCCGCAGTTCCTTGACGGAACGCAACCCCAGCGCCCGCACGGCGGCGAGCAGCCGGGGCTCCACGATCTCCTCCCACTCGGGCACGACCGAGTAGTTCCAGTCTTCGAGCCCTCGGACCAGGACGGAGAAGTTGGGCAGGTCGACGATCGAGCCGACCCCGGTGGTGAACATCAGGTGGCTGGGGCGGACGGCGCCGACGCGCCGGAAGTAGTTGGCGGCCATCAGTTGCCCTTCCCGGTCAGCGTCGATTCGCCCAGCTCATCCCCGTCGGGCAGGTCCTCGGCCCGCTTGGTGTCGGTCTGCGGGCCGAAGGACCACTCCGGCGTCCCGTACTGCGGGGTGAAGATCTCCCCGCCGGCGGGCAACACCAGGTTGATCTCGTTCTCGGTCTCCCGCATGGACTGCCCGACTGTCAGGTCGGTCCACCGTCCGCCGCCAGCCACGGTCAGCAGGCCGTTGAGCTTCTGCTGTTTGAACATTCCCTCGGAGTAGCCGAGACGAGACGAGCCGGTTTTCATCTTGTTCCACTCGTCGCGGAGCCGGTTGATCCGCTCCTGGAGGTAGTCACGCCCGCGCGTCCCACCGATCGCTTCGGCGCGGGCCAGCAGCCGGCCGATGACCCGCTGCACCTCAGGACCGTCGAGCGGCACGTCCTGAGCGTCGGTGTTGCGGGAGAAGTTGTCCTCGCCGTTGCGCACGGCTGCAACGAGGGTCGCGGTGGTGCCCCGGTCCAGCGCCCGTCGGGTGTACGGGGTGACGGACAGCGCCTCCACCTGACGGTAGAAGGTCGCGTGGTAGTACTCGAAGTCCTCGTAGTGGGCCAAGTCCCGCGGCCTGGTCCAGTTGTAGAGGGTGACCACCAGACCGGGCCGCTTCGCATCACGGCCGACCCGGGAGGACGCCTGGATGTATTCGGCGGTGTTCTTCGGCTGCCCGGTGACGACCATCAGACCGAAGCGGGACACGTCCACACCGACCTGGAGCATCGAGGTGGCGAGCACGGCGTCGACCGGCACCCGGTTCTCGTCCTGCCTCCGGTAGAAGCTCTGGGTGACGGGGTGCAGGGACAGCTTCGGGTTCGACGCGGTCTTGGCTTTGAACGCGTCCCGCATGTCCTCCAGCACCGCCCGCCGTCGGGCAGTGGAGTCGAGCTCCGGGTCGAAGCCGTTCTCCAGCCGCTTGAGCACCTCACTGATGTCGGCGGAGGAGACCCGAGAGGTGAGTTCCTGCACGTTGAGCATCTGCGTGCCGGCGATCCGGTCGGAGAGGCCCTTGCGCCGGCCGTGGCTGCGGACGCGGGTGGTGACCTGGTCGTCGAGGAGACGGCGCATGCCGGCCAGTTCGCGGGTGGCGCTGAAGTAGCCGACGGTGGTCATGTACGGGTCGGCCGGCTGCCCGAACGTGTCGAAGAGGGTCTGCCCGGCGATGAGCAGGATCTCCGAGACGCGGATCTCCGCCGACTTCATCCGGACCCCGTGCGCGCAGATGCCCAGATAGCGGCGACCGGGGTTCTGCACGGTAACCGGCACCTGCCGGCTGAAGAACGTATCGGTGATGTCGATGACCGGCGGCGGAAAGACGGCAAGTTGCCGGCCGAAGACGCCCAGCACCTGCTCCCGGGCCCGCTTGGTGGTCGCCGTGGACGCCACGATCTTCGGCCCGGCCTCGCCGCCACCGGGCAGCGACCAGGTGCAGAGCTGGTCGACGGCAGCCTCGAAGAGGCCGACGATAGTGCCGAGCGCACCAGAGATGAGATGCAGCTCGTCCTGGATGATCAGGTCCGGTGGGCGCAGCCGGACGACCGGCTCACTGGAGACGGCCGGCAGCTTGCCCTTCTTGTTGTGCCGGGCACCGCAACCGGTCTTCGCGTCGAGGTCGTCGTGCCGGTAGCCGTGCCGGGGGCAGCGCTCCCGGACCCGGCCGAAGAGCATCCCGGCGAAGCCCCGCCAGGGCAGCTGGGCGAGCTTGTCGACGGTGGCGATGACCAGGCTGGGGGCGTACCGGTAGATCTCCTCGTCGATGGTGAGGATCGGCAGCCCCTCGGTGGAGCGGGTCCGGGAGAACGGGCAGGCGTTCACGCCTTCTGCCTCGGGGCAGAAGACCAGGACCCGTCGCTCGTCCTCGCGGACGGTCAGGTCACGCTCGGCGCGCAGCTTCGACCCGCACCACGGGCAGCTCAACGTCTGCAGAACATTCGTGAACTTGCCGCTGCCGGCCTCGCGCGCCTCCGCGATCTGCTCGGAGGCCTCGGTGAACCAGTTCGGTGACACCCCGCCACCGACCCAGAGCCCGATCCGGAACGGCTCCGCGCCCCAGGTGTGCTCTGCTTTCCGACGCAGCACCTCGGCGGCGCAGACCAGGGCGGCGGCCCGCTGGAACTGCTGCGCGGTGAGCAGCCGCAGCGTGTAGCGCATCAGCACGGCCACGCCGCCCGCGCCGCTGCGGGCGTCCGCACCGGCACCGACCACACCCTGGAGACGGCGGATCGCGAAGGTGAAGGCGGTCAGCCCGAGGTAGGCCTCCGTCTTGCCACCACCGGTGGGGAAGAAGAGCAGATCGACGGTCGCGTCCCGGTCGGCGGCCCGCTCCGGATGCGCCGGGTCGGTGATCGAGGGCAGATTCAGCAGTACGAACGCGAGCTGGAACGGGCGCCAGGAGGCGGCCGCGGCGCCGCGTGCGTCGATGGCGGCCTTGGCCTCGGCGTACGACAGGCCTTGCTCCTCGCGGAGCCGGGCCACCTCGCTGTGTCGACGTTGCAGCGCCATCGCCTCGTTGGCGAAGCGGAACGCGGCGATGGCGTCGGCGTGCTTCTCGGCCTCCGGGTCGGTAAGCAGCGCGACGCCGGCCCGGATCCGCTTGGCGGCCTGGCGCGCGTTGAAGACGGCGGTCACGGCGGCCGGGCGCAGCGGCTCCGGCAGGCCAGGGATCTTGGCCTCCTCGTCATCGAGCCAGTCCTCGTACCCGTCGGCCAGTGGCGCGAGCCGGGTGCGGAGCCGGTCGATGTCGATGGTGGCGAGGGCGTCCATGGACAGTTCCACGCCGGCCAGCTTGCTGTCCACGCCGACCTGGGCGACGGTCGCCGGCACGTTGTGGGTCGGCAGCCAGGTAGTGGCGAGTTGGTGGGCGCACCGCTCTTCCTCGCGCACCGACGGGTGGACGGCGACATTGCGGCCAGAGGCGTAACGGCGCTGCGACCGGTAGAGCAGCCGCAGGTGCGTCTCCTCCAGGTCGTCACCGACCCCCTGCACCCCGTCCAGCGGGTCGTCGATCGGCAGGAAGACGGCGGCGGCACCGTCCAGAGCCGTCACGGTAAGGGCGGCCTGGAACAGCCAGGCCGTGTCACCGTTGCTGGTCGCCTCCATCTGGGTGTTGATCAGGGCGAGCTGCACCACGCGACTGCCGTCGCGCGGCCGGACCTCGACGGCCAGGTGCACGCCCGGCTCATCCTCGTCCGACACCGTCAGCGGCATCCGGTAGGACGACTCGCTGTCGAGGCGGACCTCCTTGCGGTACGACACCGGCTCGCGGTACCAAACGCGGCGCTTCTTGCCCTTCTCGTCCTCGGATTCGCGCAGGTCGTAGCGGCCCCAGTCGGCGGTCACGGTGAGCACGTCGACGTCGCCTGGGACGGCGAACGACAGGCCCATGGACGAGGCCCACATCTTGCCCAGGTTCTGCGGGGTGACGACTTCGGGCAGCTCGGCCTCCGCGCCGTCACCCTGGACGGCAGAGTCCACATCAGCCACCTCGGCCGCCTCGCGACGGTCGGAGCGCGGGCGCTGCTTCGGGCCGAGCATGCCGACGAGGTACCGCTCGCGCGGGCCCATCGCACCGGGACGGAACTCCTCGCGCTCGCCGTCCCACGGGCCGAGTAGGTCCCTCCCAATCAGCTCCTCAAGCTCGTCACGCACCTGGTAGGAGGTCGCCTCGGGGAACGTCTGAGGTACGTCGAGCGGCGGGATGAGCGCCTGCTGGTCGTCTTCCGCTGCTCCCGACATGGAGAGGGCCTGCTGCTCGCCTCTGGGATGCGGGAAGAGCCCACCCTGTACGTCGACCATCACCACAACCCCTCTTCGGCGGTCTTCGCCTTGCGGCCGGTCTTCTTGTCGTGCAGGCCCTTGGACACTTCCTCGGCGTAGCGCTGGTGGTTCAGCTCCAGCAGCCGGTCGAGGATCTCGCGCTGCACCGCAGGGCCGATGGTGTAACGGATGTAGGCACCAGCCTTGTGGAACCCGTGGTCAAGGCCTTGGGCGACCAGGTCGTCCCAGCCGTAGGCGAGGCAAATTGCCTCATCGATATCCCGATGTATGCGTCGCAACTCCACGATTTCGCCGTCCTGACAGCCCGGATCGAACACCAGGTTGTAGGTCGCCGTCAGCCCCGCCTGCCGACCCAACATCACGGTGCGGCGGTACCTGTCCAGCCGATCCCCCAGCTTCCGCACCTCCTGGCTCAACGTCGGCAGCGGAAACGTTTCGAACACGTCCGAGGGCGTGTAGCGGAGGTCCGTCTTCATCGAAGATGCTCGGGTCGCCACCCACCAGTAGTGGGGAGCACTAGAAAGTGCTCCAAGCATGGCTGGATCATTTGAGGCGAATACGTCGAGTGAGTCCGAGAAAACCTGATCGTTGTCGGCGAAAACCGGAATTACCGTCCTGCTAACTCGGGTAATCACAATAGCGCGATCCAACCCCGCGAGCGCCCTCAGCATGGCAGGGCGCCGCTCGCCGTACTGCCACCAATAGTCCCGATACACTTTTCGGTTGTTTTTATCGCGGTCTGGCTTCACGGCGCGGACGACCCGCTCATAGCATACGGGGTAGCCACGAGCTCTGCCTTCGGCCCAGTCGAAAAAATTGATTACCCAACGCGTTGCCTGACCATCCGGTCGACGGTTAACATCCTCGCCGTTCAGGAACCTAAATAGCACATCCGCATGGCGGGGATCCTGATGAATCATCACCTCGGCTTCCGGCGCAGAAACGATGAAGCCCTTCCCGGTAATCTTCACCCCCTCAAAGCACACTCCCTTGTTAAGGGCGAGAGCCTGAGGGTTACCAATAGCACGCGACGTTGCATCAAGCGATGGCGTTATCCCGTCAACCAGCACGCCATCCAACAGCGATTTCACGCCGTCTCCGAGCGCAGCGCAACTCGTCCACACCACACAATATTCAAGTGACGCACTCTTAGAGGGCCAAGACCGACTCTTGATGGCTTTTCGGATAGTAACTCCGGACGACACGAGTTGGTCCAGGCTTATCTCGCGCGCTTCGCCCTGAGCAAGAGTGTTCGTAGCGATCAAAGCGACCTGGCCCCCTACGGCCCGAACCAAAGCGTGTGCTCGTAAGACGAAGAACGCTACCAGATCTGCGTTGCGACGTACCCCATTCGCCAGGGCCGCTATAAGGTATTCACGGTAGGCCTGTCCGCTGGCGCCAGTGATCTTGGATCCATGCAAAAAGGGCGGATTCCCGATCACCGCGTGAAAGCCACCGCCATCAAATACCTCTGGGAAGACCAGGGGCCAGTGGAGCGGACGGCGGTCGAAGGAGCCGGCGACATGGTCCGTCGCGAGCCAGTTAGCCCGCTTCTTGCGAGCAGGGCCTTCATCCAAGTTCGACGCCACGTCGTTCGAAAGCTTGGCTGCCTCGTTCGAGCCTGCATTTAGCCCTCGCTCGCCCCTAGCGGCGTTAGCCAGGGCGGCGCCAACAGCTAGATCCGCAAAGAACCGCAGCTGCCCCGTCTTAGCGGTTGCCAAGTTGAGGAGTTTCCGCTTCTCGACCAGTGCTGCCATAGGGATTTCTCCAAGTTCAACCTGGCTGATCTTCCGGCGGTCCTCCGCGACCTCCTTAACCAATGAGTCGATCCCAGACGTCCAGTCGTAGAGCGTGTCCTTGTGGAGTGCCCGACCCTTCTTCTGGTCCATGTGCATGTACCGCAGATGGTCAAGCGAGGTGATGCCGAGTAGGGAGTCGCCGTCGACGAGGCGGTCATCGAGGAACGTGAAGGGACGCTGCGGGTCCATAGAGACCAGCCAGAGCGACAGCTTCGCCATCTCAACGGCCATCGGGTTGATGTCCACGCCGTATAGGCATTTCTCGATGACCTGTCGCCGCGCCTCGACTACTAGCAGGTCCTCGTCGGCGTCCACGGGCCGATCAATCCCACGTTGCTGGTAGGCGAGCGCCCGCTCGTTGCCCTCTCGTACCCACGCCTCGACCAGGTGCTCCCCGAGGTACCGAGCTGCGGCCACCAGGAACGCCGCCGAGCCCATGGCGATGTCGGCGACCTTGAGCGACAGGATCTGCTCGCTCGTCTTCGGCTTCCATTGGTTCGTGTCCGCCGTCTGGAGCGGTCCCGGCTCGTAGACCAGCGGCTGCAGCGCTCCCTTAACCACGTCCTCGGCAAGCTTCCGAGGCGTGTAGTGCGTGCCCGTGTTTCTTCGCAACGCTGACTCGGTGACAAAGAGCGCACCCGGCTGGATCACCACAGGCAGACCCCGCAGGTCCTCGCGGATGATGCCGTAGAAGGGCAGCAGCCGCTCGGAGAGCGGGTAGTCGCCGCCGGTGACGGCGAGCAGCTTCTTGCGGACCTCCTCGCGCTCCACCCCGTCGGGCGGGGCGAGCCGCTTGGTGAGCGCGGCGACCGAGCCGATTTTGGAATCCTTGTACTTCTCTGAGAGCAGCTTCGCCAGCTCCAGCACGTCCGACTTTCGCGCACGGAGGGTCTCCAAGTCGGCGAGCTCGACCTCCTCCTCCAGCCCTTCCTTGCCGATGAGCCCGACGGTCACGTCCTCGGCGCGAAAGCCCTCGAAGGAGAGCAGGCCCTCGTAGACGTACCCAATCTGTTCGACGTCGAGGGCGCGGAAGCTGAGGGTGCGACGCTCGCGTGACCGGCCGGTGCCGATTTCGACGTACTGCACGGCGCGGAGCATGTGCAGCACGGTGCGGTCGTCGATGGTCAGCGGCAGCCACGACGCGCCGTCCGGGTCGAAGAGCGAGCCGTCGTGGCCGTGCATGGTGAGCCTGGGGTGGTCAACTCCGCGGTAGACCGCGTTGAACAGGGCGAGCAGCCGGTGCCAGGCGGCGGAGCTGTGCTCCAGGTCCTCCTCGCTGCCCTCAATGACCCGCTGCTCCAGCTCCGCGCAAAGCCGTCCCGCCGAGTACGCCTTCACATACAGCTCGTTGTCGGCGGGGAGCAGCTTGCGCTCCTCGGCAAACAGCAGGAAGACGATCCGCATCATGACGGAGACAGCGCCCCGGTAGACGTCGTGCGCGTCGACGTCCTGCAGGCCGCGCCCGCCGAGTTCCCGGTCCCGCACGTCGGTGCGGCCCATCGCGGCCACCAGCAACTCGACGGCTTGGCGGACCTGGACGCCGAGCGCTTCGGTGATCTCCTCCTGGCTGCCGAGGCTGGCACGCAGCAGCGGCACCAGGCGCTCGGCATCGGGGACGCCGAAGAACCGGTGCCGGGACAGCAGCGAGACGAACGCGCGAACCACGTCGCGCTCGGCCGCCTCGGGCCATGCCACGGCGTCGAAGACAGCCGTGGTGGTGACTCCGCCGCGCGGCGCCCAGACGAGGGTCCACCAGCGGCCGTCGGTAACCAGACCCAGCTCGATGTTGTGGTGTCGGCACAGGTGGGCCAGCCGGTCGACCGGGGTCGCCGCCCAGGCGGAATCACGAATCCGGGCGGTCGGCTGGCTGCCGGCCTGGCAGATCATCCCCAGCATTCGTACACTGTCGGGCTTGATTTCCTCGCCCGGCTCCACGAGCGCGAACGACGGGCGCAGCTCGGTGTCGTGCTCGGCGACGGTGTGCGCGAGCGTGTCGAGGCCGTCGGTGTGCAGGGTCTCGCCCCAGCCGAGCAGCTCACCAAGCACGTATCCGATCCAGGGTTGCTGGCCCGCAGCGGTGTCGGCCTGCCAGGTGGCGTGCTCCTGGCGCAGCCGCTCGCGGGTCTTCTTGTCGAGCGAGTCCAAGGTCGGCCAGGTGCCGCGGAGCACCGGCAGGCTCAGGAATGGGCCACTGACTTCGACCAGGCTCAGCCAGTTGCGGTGCTGCTCCGCGCCGTCGGGCGCGGGACGTCGGAAGGTACGGCTCATCGGGTGGCCTCCCGCTTCGGTACGACGAAGACCACGGCCACCGGGAACCGGTGCGGCTTCGGGTCTTGGTAGCGGGCCGCGACGGCCGCGAGTTCGCGGTCGCGCTCGACTTCCAGGGCCGACAAGCGTTCCTCCCAGGATTGGCGATCCTTGCGGTACTGCGCCAGTTCCTCTTTGCTCTTCGCGGCTACGGCAAGGCTGAACAGCGCGTCCTCGGCGTCGTCGTCGGCGAGGGCACCGCGCAGGGTGGCGGCGAACTGGTCGAGGTTGTCGATGATGCGCTGCTGCTCGGCGGCCTGTCGTTGGTCGAGCTTGCGCTTCAGGGACTCGTGGCGGGTGGCGGTGCGCCAGTCGATGGCGGCGAGCAGACCGTCGGCGACGCGGGGCCAACGTTCGGCGAGCCGCTTCTCCACGAGGCCGGAGGCCGCGCTGCCGGTGGTGATCGCCCGGTCGAGGATGCCACCCAGGGTGCCGAGGTTGTCCAGCCGGCGGAACCGGCCGTGCTCGGGCGCCCAGCCGCCGGCGTAGAGGACCTCCTCGTGCAGCCGCACGCCGTCGGTGCCGACCAGCACGAACCGGGAGTACGCCCCGACCAGTACGTCCTCCAGCGCCGGATCGTCGCTGACGACGGCGGTGACCCGGTGCAGGCCGATGTCCGGGTTGGAGACGGCGGCCCGCAACAGCCGGGTCGACATGGCCACGAGGGGGTGGTTCAGGTGGGCAAGCACGATCTCGTCCTGCCCCTTCGCCACCGCAGCCTCGAAGGTGACCGGCAGTTGTCGGGGCGGCTCGTCGTCGCTCTGCAGTTTTGCGGTCAACCCGGCGGCGGCCCGCTGCCAGGAGCCGGTCAGCGGCGGGACGGTGTAGAGGCCGTCGACCAGGTGCCGGTCGTCGGTGTGTCGCTTGAGCGGTTGCTGGCGAGCCAGCTCCAGCGCGGTGTCGACCACTCGCTTGACGGCCGGCGGCGTGATGCCCAGTTCCTCGACGGTCTTGTCCAGCTCCGCCCGGAGCTTGACGACCTGCTCGCGCAGGTTGGCCTCGGTGGGCAGGCTGCGGGTGCTCTTGCCCTTGCCTGCCGTGTCGATGTCCACGTCGACGTGCTGGCCGAGCATGCGGCGCTGCACGGCGTCAGCGAGCACGGCGTTGACCGAGCCGAGGTCGGCCTCCATCCGGGCCACCTTGGTGGCAATCCGGGACAGGAACTCCAGGTCCGCCTCGTAGGAGTCGACGGCCTTGCCGAAGCCGCTGCCCACGAAGTGCTTGATCTCGGGGGCGGTGGTCTGGCCGTACCGGTCGACCCGACCGATCCGCTGCTCCAACTTGTTGGGGTTGAACGGGATGTCGTAGTTGACCAGGCGGTGGCAGTGTTTCTGCAGGTCGATGCCCTCGCTGGCGGCGTCGGTGGCGAGCAGGATGCGCACCGGCTGCTGCGTCGGGTCGGCCTGGAACGCCAGCCGGAGCTGCTCCCGCTCCTCGGCGGGCGTACCGCCGTGCAGCAGCACGAGCCCCTGCCCGGCCAGGCCCTCCTGGCGGAGCAACTCGGCCAGCCAGATCTGGGTGTCGCGGTATTCGGTGAAGACCACGACGCGCTCGTTGGTCCAGTGCCGGCCGTCCGGCTTGCAGACCGCACTGAGGTAGTTGATCAGCTCCTTGGCCTTGGCGTCCGGCAGCGCCTCCTTCGCCTCGGCCCACTGGTACATCTTCTCCAGCAGGGCCATTTCGTCGGCGGTGGCGTCGGGTTGCATGGCCCGGGTGCGGCCGAGCGCGTCGTCCTCGGCCTCGGCGAGCTGGTCGTCGGCGTAGGTTGCGACGTCGTCGAAGAAGTCCTCCATCCACTCCGGCACGTCGTCGTCGGCCGGCAGGACGGCGGGCGCCTTACGGCTGCGCAGGGTCTCCAGGTAGACGCCGACGGTGTGCGCGAACGCGGCGGGGCTGGAGAAGAGCCGCTTCTTGAGTAGCAGCGTCACCAGGTCGGTCGCCTTGCGTCCGCGCTGGGATTGCAGCCGCTTACGCCGCAGCTCAGCGAACTCCGTGAGCAGGGCGTGGATCTGCCGCTCGCTCTCCGGGTAGGTGACCGGGATGGCGGTGGCGACCCGCTCCACGAAGCGGGGCTTTCCGTCGGCGTCCGTGACGTCGCGCTTGAGCCGCCGCACGACCGTGTCCTTAACCGCCGACTGGTCCGGCTCGACGCCCCGGGCGAATCGCTGGTTGTCGAGGATCTCCAACAGCGCGGTGAAGGACGCCTGGTAACCGTTGTGCGGGGTGGCGGAGAGGAACAGCCGGTGAGTGAAGTGTGGTGCCAACCGGCGGATCAGCTTGGTCTGCTGCGAGTCGATCGCGTAGACCTGCTTGGGGGCCGCCGGGGCGACGTGGTGCGCCTCGTCGAGGATCAGCAGGTCGAAGGTGCGCGGGTAGGCGGGACCGTCTGCGGGCAGCACCTCGTCGAGCAGGCGCTGCGCCTTCTGGCCGCGCAGCCACGGCAGGCTGATGATGCTCAGCGGATAGACCTCGAACGGGTTCGCCGCCGAGCCGTGGGTTCGACGAACCATGGCGCAGCGTTCGGCGTCGATGATGGTGAAGTCGAGGCCGAACTTCTCCGCCATTTCGTCGCGCCACTTGAGGGTCAGGCCAGCCGGGCAGACGATCATGATGCGTCGGGCCCGCTGACGAAGCAGCAACTCCTGGGCGACCAGGCCAGCCTCGATGGTCTTACCGAGGCCGACGTCATCGGCGAGGAGCAGGTTGACCCGGGGCGCGTCGACCGCGCGCGCAACCGGCTCCAGCTGGTAGTCCTCGATGGCGACACCGGAGCGGAACGGGGACTGCAACGTCTTCACGTCGGCGGAGGTCACCGCCGACCAGCGGACGGCGTCGAGGAAGGCGGCCAGCCGCTGCGGCGAATCGAACTTGCCCTCGGTGACGCCGGGCAGTGAGCCGCTGGGCAGCACCTGGCGCCCCGGCTCGACCTCCCAGATGACATCGAGAGTGTGGCCGTAGCGGCCGTCCTCGACACTCTGCAGGCTGACCAGGCTGCTGTGCTCGCCCTCCTGCACGTCGCTGACCACCCAGCGCTGGCCGCGTACGGCGACCAGGTCACCGATTCCCGGCTTCGCCGTCGTCACGCTCGGCATAGTCCCCCCATTGTTGGTCCGCCCCCACTCGATCCGACCCGCACCGTACGCCCAGTACTGAAGGGGTCACAGTCCGCCGAAAGGCTTGTTTGTTCACTTCACAGGACAGCGATGGACGACCAAACGATCATCCTCTGAACGTCCCGTCTACGAGACTGCCCAGCTCGTCAGATGCACGACACCGATAGGTCAGGTCACCCGGGTTGCTCGGAAAAGCAGCAGCTCCGCGAGCTCCGGCGTCCACCGCTCTCCCGGCTCCGACAGTTGCGCCACTGACCGGCAGATGAAGGCGCGGTAGATCTGATAGCGGCGGGTTGACCAGCGGGGACCTTCCCAGAGCCAGCGGGCCGATCGGCCGTTGACCGCGTACGGCTCGTTGGCCCGCCGCTGCCAGAAAACCTGCATCTGCCGCGCCAGCCGCGCATCCAGGATCAGAGCTGGATACTGTCCGCTGACCGCCCTGCTGGCGAAGTAGAGAAACTTCGTGAAGAAGGCCGGCCCATATTCGGAGATCCTGCCGACATCCAGTAGCAACTGATAGGCAGCGCCGGCGCCTCGCTGGTCGAGGACGTCGACCGCAGCAGCCAGCCGCTTCTGGATCTCAGTCGTCGACGATCCCGGCAAGCCTGCCTTGCCGTTCAGGACCCAGCTCAGCCGGGCAGGACCAAACCCGCTGTTCCCCCAGCCCCAGGCAAAGGACGTGACCAGGAGCGGTAGCCACAGTTCGCGCTCACGGCACTGCCGCGCCACGTCCGTTACCGCCCCTCGACTGAGCGACAGAGAAGACGAAGCACCGCTATCGAGGGCCAGCCATTGATCGAACTTCGCCCAGCGTTCCGGCACTACGTCAACCGAGTGGCCGCTGACCAGCTCTTCGGGGCTGCTGCGCGCACCATCAAATTTGAGTTGCCAATCGCGGCGCTGCTGTCGGAGCCAACCCTGCTCTTCGGCTGTGAGGCCGCCCTCCACCACACCCTTGTCGTAGGTCGATGCGTCGTCCGGTAGCAACGTCCGGTAGTCGCAGGGCGGCGCTGCGGGGCCGTTCGGGCCTGCGCTCACTTTGCACCGCCCCCGGGGCGAAGGGTGCCGGAGGCGAGTCCGTCCGCGGTGAGTCGCACCAACTCGGCGCTGAGCGCACTCACCTCCACGACAGCCGATTCGAACGCAAGGAGCCGATGGAACGCCTCCCCGTGTGCTCGCTGCTCGTCCAGTGGCAGCCGCCGAATCTGCGCCCGGCGGACGTCGACCCGTGAACCAGACAGGCTCGTCGTTTGCTTGTCGTTGGCCGAGTTACGCAGCTGCCCGGCCATGAACCATGGATCCAGCGCAGCAGGGTTGGGTCGCAACAGGTAGAGCTGAGCACCCAGGAGCATCCCGTCGGATGTGATCACCCGTGAGATCAGTTGCCGCGCGGCTACCGGAACGACCACGTCCCCCACCATCAGCGGCACGCGTTCCAGCAGTGTGCCGTCGTCGAGCCCGGATGCGTCGGCACCCGCGACGACGTCCCTGCCAGTGAGGACAAGCGAGGCTTGCCCGCGAGCTGTGGAGTGGCCCTCTCCCCGGCCGGATGCGGCACGGATGGGGCCGATCACCTGTAGGGCACCGGTGCGGGCCAGCTCGACGACCGACAGAGTGCCGGGCACCGGCCCGTCGGGCGCAGGCGTGACCTGCGGCAGCAGCGCCGGCAGGTCGCCGACGATGGCGGCCAGTCGTTCTCTGGTGCGTACCAGATGCTCTCCGGAAGCCTCTCCCACGACGGCTGGTTGCCGGCGCGCGGGGGTGAGGTCGACGTCCTCGTCGAGCAGTTCGATGACCGGGACCGCGCGGGCGAACCCGGCTTCCTCGACGTCGCCGTCCGGGGCGGCGGCGAAGTCCCGCCACGCGGCCAGCACGCGTGGTGCGGTGTCGGCCAGGTCGCCGGTCGCGGCGTCGATCAGCAGTGTCCGCGCCGGTGGCGGCGCGTCGGTCGCGGCGCGTCGCAGCACCCACAGGTGCAGGGGTACGCCGTGTGGCGCCGCGACGCCCGGTGGAAGCGCGATGACGGCGCGCAGGTGACCTCGGCGCAGCAGTTCGCCGCGGATGCGTTTGCCGGCGCGGCGGCTGGCGACGGTGGGTGGCATCAGCAGGACGGCGTGACCGCCGACCCGCAGGTGGGCGAGGGCGTGCTGCGCCCAGGCCAGTTCCGGTTCGGTGCGGGGTGTGGTGCCGACGATCCAGCGGGGATCGTGCCCGAGTTCCTCGTCGCCCCAGTTTGTCGCGCCGAAGGGTGGGTGGCAGACCACGGCGTCGACGGCACGGCCGGCGAAGGCGTCGGCGCGTAGCGAGTCGCCGCCGCTGACCTCCCCGGGTACGTCGTGCAGGGCCAGCCACAGGCCGGCGAGCCGGGCCAACTCGTCGTCGAGTTCCTGCCCGTACATCGCGGTGCTGCCTGCGCGGGCGGCGGCTCGCAGGATGGCGCCGGAGCCGGCGGCGGGGTCGAGCACTGAACCGCCGCCGACGTTGGCGAGCCCAATCATCAGGTCGGCGAGGTCGTCGGGCGTGGCGAAGGGGCGGCCGGGCCCTGGTGCGGAGAACCGCTGCCACAGCTCGTCGAACGCGCCCTGCGGGCCCAGTTCGTCGGCGAGGGCGTCGACGTCGGGCAGCAGCGGCGCGAGTTGGGCGTCGGTGCTGCCGCTGCGGGAGCCGCGTTGACGGGCCAGTAGCAGGGCGCCGACGGCGGCGAGGCCGGCGGCCGGGGAGTCGCTGGCCGCGGCGAGGTGTCGCCAGAGCCGGTCGGCGGTGGCGAGCTCGGGGAGCTTGCCCTGGGTGCGTAGCCACTGCTCGACCTGGATCAGGTCGAACTCGGGGCTCGCCGTCGTCCCGCCCACCGGGGCGGGGAAGTCGGGATGCCGTTTACGCCAGTTGCTGACCGCAGCGCGACCGACACCGGCGAGCCGGGCGATCTCCGCTGCCGTGATGGTCGGGTTCTCCTGCACGCCGAAAGTCTCGCACATCTGTCAAGCACGAGATTGTCTGTTGACACTGTTGTCGGACGATGCTCTTATTGACCCCGCAACGGTCAACTCAGGAGGACAACGATGCGCAAGACCACCACTCTCGCTCTGCTCGCCACCGGCCTCATCGCCCTGGGCTGCGGCTCCGGCGCCGCGGACAAGACGAGCGACTCCAGCAGCGACAGCAAGGCGGGCAGCTCCAGCGGCGACGAAGGCGGCGCCAAGGCCGAGGAGAAGCCGGCGAAGACCGCCAAGATCGGTCAGCCGGCTCGGGACGGGAAGTTCGAGTTCACCGTCAAGTCGTCCAAGTGCGGCGTCGCCAAGATCGGCAACGACATGCTCGGCCAGAAGGCGCAGGGCCAGTTCTGCCTGGTCACGCTCAACGTGAAGAACATCGGCAAGGAAGCGCAGATGTTCGACGGCAGCAGCCAGAAGGCGTACGCGGCCGACGGCACCGAGTACTCCGCCGACTCCGGTGCGGCGATCTACGCGAACAAGAACGCCGAGACGTTCCTCAACGACATCAACCCCGGCAACCAGGTCAACGGCGTCGTGGTCTTCGACATCCCGAAGAACGTCAAGCTCACCAAGCTCGAGCTGCACGACTCGATGTTCTCCGGCGGCGTTGACGTCGCCCTTGGCTGACCTCTCCCCCACCGACCGGGGCGGGCATCGCACGCCCGCCCCGGCTGTTCACAGCCCACCCGTTCACAGAAGGAGCCTCACCGTGACCGATCCGACCAACCCGCCGCCGCCTGACGAACGCATTGAGCCGCCGCAGCCCTCGATAGCACCCGTAGCGGCTCCGCCATCCGAGAACAATCTGGTCGGCCAGCCCGACCCTGCCGCACGCGGGAAGCGTTCCACCGTACGCGCCTGGGCAGTCGGCGGCATCGCGCTCGCCGTCATTCTCTGCTGCGGCGGCGCTGTCATCGGCGCGTTCAACGGTGACGAGTCGAAGCCGACCGCTGGCGCCAGCAGCTCGCCTGCGCCAAGTTCTACCAGCGCGTCGCCAACGGCTGTCGCTTCCGCCACTGCGGCCCCGACCAGCGCCATCCCGAGCCCTACCAAGGCTGCCCCGCCGCCGAAGCCGAAGCCGCCGTCGTACAAGAAGTTGACCGAACGGCAGTGGAAACTCATCGCCAAGAACCCGGACGGCTACCTGGGGAAGACCTACGTCGTCTACGGGCGGGTCACCCAGTTCGACGCCGCCACCGGCACCGACAGCTTCCGTGCCGACGTCGCCCACCGTCGGATGGCCGAGAAGTACGACTACGAGACCAACACCATCTTGAACGGCTCCGAATCTGACCTCGACAACCTCGTCGAGGACGACATCTTCCGGGCCAACGTCACGGTGCTCGGCTCCTTCAGCTACGACACCCAGATCGGCGGCGAGACCACTGTCGCGCTGCTCCAGGTCGACTCCATCAAGGTCCTCTGAACTCCCCTGAGACGTCAGGAGACGTCGTGCGCCCCGATGAGTTCCTCCGCGCCCTGACCCAGCTCCCCCCGCCCCTGCACGACCGCGTCCTCATCCTCCGCCCCTACACCCGCGCCACCCGTTGCGACGACTGCCAGCGCATCGGTGATGCGGTCCACCTCGCCCTCACCGCCGCCCACTACGACGAGCTGACCTCCGCCGGCGAGTTGCTCGACACCGCCGAGCGCCTCGCCGCCGAGCACACTGAGCACACCGAGCACACCGGGCACGCGCCGCCGCGCCCGGACCAGCAGCGCGGGCGCGGCCGGGTGCTCCGCTGGGCGCAGGCGCCGCTTCCGCTGGTGGCGGCGACCGACGCCAGCTGGAAGGGCCGCGCCGGCGGCATCGGGTACGTGGTCAGCGACGGCCACTACGGTCTGCTCGGGCGGGGCACCGGCCGGCTCGACCCGACCGGCAGGTCCCGTGTGCTCGTCGACGAACTCCGCGCGGTCGACTATCTGCTTACCGGGTTTGACGAGGTGCCAGCGGGCCTGACCGTGCTGCTGGACAGCCTGACGGCCGTGCGGTATCTGCACCGGTGGCAGGCCGGCGAGACCGACGCGATGCCCGCCGGCTACAGCCTGCGGCAGCGCCGCTGGTCCGACAAACCGACCCTGGTCCGGCTCGCCGAGCAGGTGGCCCGCCGTTGCGACCTGACGTTCGCACACGTCAAGGGGCACAGCGGCCACGCCCTCAACGAGGCCGCCGACGGCCTGTCGCACATGGCCCGCCGCCGCCGGGAGGAGTCCTTCGACCTGCGTCCTCGCGCGCACGCCCTGGTCGACGCGTTCCTGCACGACTGGCACGCGAACGCCACGCTCTGAGCCCTGCCGGGGTGCCCGGAGCGGCCGGCGCTGAACCACTGACTCGTCTACGCCATCAGCTCCACAGCATCCGACCACCATCACCGCCTCCGGACTCCGCTGCTCGCTCCAGCCGGGCCGACAGCGGACTCCCCCACTTCCACCGCTCACCCCGGGCGGGCCGACGAGCCGTCGACCCGCGGACACCACACGCCTGGAGACGACCATGACCCAGCCCGCGCAGACCACCGCTCCGCTGATCGAGCTGATCTTCGATCGGCTGGCAACTGACGACGTCCCGACCGAGACTGCCGAGTTGGTCCTCGCCGCACTGACCAGCGAGGACGACCTGACCGCCGCGCTCGCCGGAACTCCCACCCGGCTCGACCCCCGCTCCCCCAGCGACGACGGTCCGGCGGAACAGATCTGGTTGAAGTCGGTGACCGTCGCCGGGTTCCGCGGCGTCGGCCCGGAGCGGACCATCCAGATCGGTCCCGGGCCGGGTTTCACACTGGTCGTCGGTCGTAACGGCTCCGGCAAGTCCAGCTTCGCCGAGGCCGCCGAACTCGCCCTCACCGGGGACAGCGCCCGGTGGGCCGACAAGACCAGCGTCTGGCGTACGGGGTGGCGCAACCTGCACAACCCGGACCCGTGCTGGGTGGATGTGGAGCTGCGCGTCGACGGGGTGGCCACGCCGACGCGGGTGAACCGTGCCTGGCCGGTCGGGGCCGAACTGGCCGACGCCGAGGTGACGGTCACCAGTGCTCAGGGTCGGCATGCGAGCCTCGCCGAGCTGGGTCTGGCCCGCCCACTGGAGCTGTACCGGCCGTTCCTCACCGCCGCCGAGCTGGGCAAGCTCGCCGCTGGGACGCAGAGTCAGCTCTTCGACGCCCTCTTCGCGATCCTCGGGCTGGACGCGCTCACCGACGCCGACCAGCGTCTCCTGCGCGCCGCCCGGCCGCACGACACGACCATCAAGGAGGTACGCGCACAGCGCACCACCCTGGTCGCCACGCTCGACGGGATCGCCGACGACCGGGCTCGGCGGACCGCCGCGCTGCTGCGCGGCCGGGGCGCTGTCGACCTCGGCGCGGTGACGGCGATCCTCGACGAGCCGGACGAGGCGACGACGGACCGGGAGGTGTTGCTCTGGCGGGAACTCGCCGACCTCGCCCTGCCGCAGGTCGACGAGGTGATCCGGCTGGCCGGTCATCTGCGGGAGGCGGCGGCCGAGGCGCTGCGCTACGACGGTGGCCGGTCCCGGGCCGCGTTGCGCAGCGCCGAGCTGCTCCGGCTCGCCCTGGAACACCACGAGGACGAGGGCGACGGGTTGTGCCCGGTGTGCGCCACCGGCACCCTCGACGGTGGCTGGCGTGCCGCCGCCGCACGGTCGCTCACTGACCTGCGGCAGCGCAGCGTCGCCGCCCAGGCTGCGGCGAACCGACTCACCGCTCTGCTGCGGCAGACGCACCACCTGATCGACGACCTCAGCGTGCCCGAGGGCCCCGGGTTGGAGCCGACGGCCGGGGTGCTGCGCGACGCCGTTGCCGCGCTGCGGCGCGTACCCGGGCAGCCGGCCGACCTGGCCGACCACCTGGCCGCGCGGTATCCGGCGGTGGTGACGGCGGCGGACGCGGCCCGCGCGTACGCCGAAGGGTTCCTGCGGCAGCGCGACACCGGTTGGCGGGCGGCGGCGGCCGACGTTCGCGAGTGGGTGGCCATCGCCGGCGGGCTTGCGGCGCGAGAGGCGGCTCTGGCCCGGTTGAAGGCCGCGCGTGCCTGGCTGAAGGACGCCGCTGCGCAGATCCGCAACGAGCGGGTCGCGCCGTTCGCTGAGCACTCGCAGCGGATCTGGGCGCAGCTGCGGCAGGAGAGCAACGTCGAGCTGGGGTCGATGACGTTGCAGGGCACGAACACCCGGCGGCGGGTGGTCTTCCCGGTCAGCGTGGACGGCGCCGACAACGGCACCGCGCTGGGCGTAATGAGTCAGGGTGAGATGCAGGCGCTCGGGTTGGCGACGTTCCTGCCGCGCAGCTGCGCCCCGGAGAGCCCGTTCCGGTTCATCGTGGTCGACGACCCGGTGCAGAGCATGGACCCGTCGAAGGTGGACGGTCTCGCCCGGGTGCTCGCCGAGCTGGCCGAGCAGCGGCAGGTGGTCGTCTTCACCCACGACACCCGCCTGCCGGATGCGGTCCGCCGACTCGACCTGGGCAAGGCGCGGATCATCGAGGTGACCCGGGCGGAGAAGTCGGTGGTGACGCTGCGGCCCGGCTCCGACCCGGTGACCCGCTACCTAGACGACGCCCACGCGTTGTCGCGCAACGACGAGATCCCCGCCGAAGTGCGCGGGCCGGTGGTCGCCGAGCTGTGCCGCTCGGCGATCGAGGCGTCCTGCCACCGCGCGGTCTGGCGGACGCGGGTGGCGCGGGGTGTCCCGCACGCCGACATCGAGGAGGCGATCGAGGACGCCTCCCGTCGGGTCGCCACCATCGTCGCCCTGGCGGTGTTCGACGACGCCGAGAAGGGTGGCGACGTGCTCGGCTGGCTCGGCCGCCGGCACGGACGACGGGCGGTGAACGCGTACCAGGCGTGTCGGGAAGGTGTGCACGGTGCGTACCTTGCGGACCTGCCCGGACTGGTCGCGGACGCCCGCCTCCTCGCGACGGCGCTGTCGTGACCGCGCCGACGCCACAGCACTGCCTGGCGGCGGCCGATCAGCTGTTGCGCGGGGCCGGTGTGCTCGGTGCCGCGGCGGTGGGCGCCGGCTGGTGGCCGCGTGCCTGTGCCTGCCTGATCCGGCTCGCCCTCGAAGGTGGTATCGACGCCTACTGGCGGCGGGTGAAGCCGACCGTCGCCGCGTGCCAGCAGGGCCGCGCGAAGCAGTTGATGTTGCGTGGCCGCCTCGGCCCAGGCACCGAAACCGCCCGTCGGGTGGCGTTCGCCTGGGCGACGCTCTCCACCGCCACGCACCACCACTGTTACGAGCTGGCCCCCACGGCGGCGGAGCTACGACGCCTGCACACCGAGGTGAGCACCCTGCTCGCGCGACTCCAACCGACCGCCAGCAGCACGAGCTGACCCCCGACAGATGACTCAACCAAGAGGGATATCGCCTTGTCCTACCAGCCCGGATACGAGCCGACCCGCCCACAGCCGCCGATCTCGGCCGTTCCCGCGAGCCTTTACCCGCCGGTCCACTACCACCATCTACTGCCCCAGGTGGTGGTGCAGGCCCTGCCCTCGTCCAGCACCGCCACCGCGTCGATGGTCCTCGGCATCCTGGGTGTTCTCGGTGGCTGGTGCCTGTTCGGGATACCGTGCGTCCTCGCGGTCGTCCTCGGGCACGTCGGGCTCTACGAAACGCGCCACGGGACGAAGTCCGGACGGGGAATGGCCGTGACGGGCCTGATCCTCGGGTACGTCTTCGTCGGTCCGATGATTGCGCTCACGGTCATGGTCTTTTTCGGCGGTGTGATCGGCGCGGCAACTCCGACGCCGACACCGAGCCCGTGAGGGCACCAGCCGCTGGCCGCGGCGACGCCTGGACCCGCTCACCCCGCGCGTGTGATCTGTTCAGACACTCGCGTCTGGACGCTACGCGCGATGAGGTGCCGCTCCGGCTGAGCCGGGGTGAGCACATTGACACCTACTGTGATGCTCCCGTTGTCGATCATGAAGGATGTGGGATGGTGCCCGAGGCCCAGGGATCCGAGAACGAACCCTCCGAACCCGTTGACGACGATGCCCTGGACGGGCCGGTTCCGAAACAAGCCGAACGTGGGCAGCGGGTTCTCGACCTGCTGGACAAGGCTATCGCCCTGCAGACCCCACTGGTGCAGAAGAACATCGCCCGGGCCCGCCAACGGAACCCCGAGGCGACGCCAGCAGAGGTGATCCGCAACCTGGAGCGGATGTACGTCAGTGCCTTGACCGGGACGGGCGCTGCCGTTGGAGGAACGGCAGCGGCGCCCGGCGTCGGCACGGGCGTCGCGCTGGCACTGTCGGCCGGCGAGGCGCTGTCATCTCTTCAACTGAGCGCCCTTTTCGCGCTCTCGATCGCCGAAGTCCACGGAGTCCGCATCGACGAGGTCGAGCGCCGCCGGACGATCGTCATGGGGATCATGCTCGGCGGATCCGGCTCCGCCACCATCACCAAGGTCGCCGAACGTACGGGGCAACACTGGGGACGGCAGATTGTCGCCAAGGTACCTGTCGAGACGTTGCGTCAGATCAACAAGATCCTGGGAAGGCACTTCATCACGAAGTACGGAACCAAGCAGGGAATCATCGTTCTCGGTCGAGTGGCGCCGTTCGGTCTCGGCGCGGTGATTGGTGGCGGTGCCAACGCTGCCCTCGCCGCTCTGGCCGTGCGGGCTGGTCGTCGCGCTTTTGGCCCACCCCCGCCGTCTTGGCCGTGACTGACCCGCAGCACCCGCCGACGTGGTGACGATGTGGTGGCAGGCCCTGATCAGCGAGGGCTGAGCCCTCCCCCGTTCAACTGCCACCTCGTCGAGGGACGTCGGGGCGACCAGGTCAGCGCGACACGTCCGGTGGCATATGGTGAGAAACCGGGCGGCCGGTGTCCGGTCCGGGCCGTGGGATTCACGCTGTTGAGCCGGAGGGTGGACCGATGACCGAGTACGCCCGCGACGTCGACGACTGCTGAGATGGACTGGGCCGGATGGGCGGTATTCGGGTTGGTCGCCACCGCGGCGCTCACCGCGGCGATGATCACCGCTCAACTGGTCGGTCTCACTCGGCTCGACCTTCCCCTGGTGCTCGGGACCTTCGTCAGCGAGGATCCCGACCGGGCCCGGGTCTACGGGTTCTTGCTGCACCTCTGCACCGGTCAGGGTTTCGCCCTCGGTTACGCGGCCACGTTCGCGCTGTTGCACCGCGCCACCTGGTGGATCGGGGCGCTGTTCGGGATTGTGCACGTCGGGATCGCGCTGACGGTGATTCTGCCGCTGCTGCCTGGTGTCCACCCGCGGATGGCCTCGCAACGGGCGGGGCCGGCCAGCACGGCGGTGTTGGAGCCGCCTGGGCTGTTCGCGGTCAACTACGGCATGCAGACGCCAGTGGTCACGGCTGTCGTCCACGTCGTCTACGGAGCCTGCCTCGGGCTGCTCCTGCAGGCCAGGTGACCCGCGCCGGGCTGCGTCCCCGCCGGTCGTCCGCCGCTCGCCAAGGCGGCCCGACGGCACGGAGCGATCTCCGTGACTGATGGGACACCAATCAGCGACTACGGTCTGCTGAGCGACACCCGCACCGCCGCCCTGGTCGCGAGTGACGGCGCGATGGACTGGCTCTGCGTACCGCGCTTCGACGGCGATCCCCTGTTCGGCCGACTGGTCGGGGGCACGGAAGCCGGAACGTTCCGGGTCGGCCCGGCCGGGCCCGCCACGGTCGTCGAACGACGGTACCGGCAGCACACCGCCACCCTGGAGACCACCTGGGCGGTGGGCGGCGGTCGGCTGCGCCTCACGGAGGCGATGGTGGCCGAGGTCAGCGGTCGCCTGCTGCCCGCGACACTGATCGTGCGGCGGCTGTCGGCCGAGCAGGCGGAGGTCGACGCGGTGGTGGAGTTCGATCCCCGCCTCGGCGAACGGCACCGCCGGCCCCGAGCGCAGCACCGACGTCAGGCCCTCGTGTGTGAGTGGGGGGCGCTCGCGGTCGCGTTGGACAGCACGCCCCGGTTCAGAATCGAACCGGGGCGGCCCAGCTCGATCACGGTCAGGCCGGGTTGTCCGGTCACCCTCGTCCTGGCGGTGGCCCACCGCGAACCGCTGATCCACGTCGAGCCGACCGCCGCCTGGGACCTGCTCGTCGAGGACGAGGCCCGATGGCGGGCCTGGACCGCGGAGATCGACGAGCGGCTGCCGTTCCGGGAACACGTCGTGCGAAGCCTGCTCACCTTGCGGCTGCTGACCTACTCGCCCTCGGGTGCGCCGGTGGCCGCACCCACCACGTCACTGCCCGAGGATCCCGGTGGGGAACGGAACTGGGACTACCGTTATGTCTGGCCCCGGGACGCCAGCATCGGTGTCAGCGCCTTCCTCAGCGTCGGCAAGACCGATGAGGCCCGCGGTTTCCTCGCGTGGCTGTTGCATGCCAGCCGACTGCAACGTCCACGCCTGCCGGCGCTGCTCACAGTGCACGGCCGGCACGTACCGGCGGAGCGGGAGCTGGCCGGTTGGCCCGGCTACCTCGACAGCCGCCCGGTACGGGTGGGCAACGACGCCGCCGGGCAGCACCAGCTCGACGGCTACGGCTGGGTGATCGACGCCGCCTGGGCGTTCGCTCAGGCCGGCCACCGCCTCTACGCCGAGACGTGGCGGGCGGTGCGCGGTTTCGCCGACGTGGTCGCCGATTGTTGGCAGCAGCCCGACGCCGGTATCTGGGAGGTACGGGAACCCGCCCAACACGTCCATTCCAAGCTCATGGGCTGGCTGGCCCTGGACCGGGCCCTGGCCATCGCCGACACGCATCCCCTGCGTGAGGATCAACGTCGACGCTGGCAGAACGCCCGTGACGCCATCGCCGCCGAGGTCCGGACGCGCGGCTTCGACCCGACGGCGTCCAGCTACGTCCGCGGGTACGGCTCCCGGGAACTCGACGCTGCCCTGCTCGTCCTGCCGCTGCTGGGCATGGACCGGGCCGGGTCACAGCGGGTACGGGGCACCATCGACGCCATCCGGGACAGGTTGTCCGCCGGCGGTCCACTGCTCTACCGCTACCCGCCCGGGCGCGACGGGCTCCCCGGCACCGAGGGCGCGTTCCTACCCTGCTCGTTCTGGCTCGTTCAGGGCCTTGCCGGCACCGGACGTCGCCGCGAGGCCGTCGAGCTGTTCCAGGCCATGGTCGACCACGCCAGCCCGCTCGGCCTCTACGCCGAAGAGGTGAACCCCGCGACGGGCGCCCACCTCGGCAACTACCCGCAGACGCTGACCCACGCCGCGCTCATCCAGGCCGCGCTCGCCATCCGGGACGCCCCCACCGGCGACGGGTCCGCCTGATGGACCGTCCGGGCGGAAGACACAGCCTGCGGGACGGCTTGCGCGGGTAGGGTTCCGATCATGACGATTCCCCATCTGACGGCTGCCGACGGCACCACTTTGCCGGCGATCGGGCTCGGCACGTACCGGCTGAACGGTGCGGCGGGTGCCGACGCGATCGGGCAGGCGATCCGGGCGGGTTACCGGTTGCTCGACTCGGCGGTCAACTACGAGAACGAGGGCGCGGTCGGCCGGGCCGCCCGTTCGGCGGGCGACGTACGGGACGAACTGATCGTCACCTCGAAGCTGCCGGGGCGGCACCACCGCTACGACGAGGCGCTGACCACCATCGAGGAGAGTGTGTTCCGCACCGGCCTCGACCGGCTCGACCTGTACCTGATCCACTGGCCGAACCCGAAGGAAGACCTGTACGTGCAGGCGTGGCGGGCGCTGATCGAGGCCCGTGAGCGCGGGCTGGTGCGGCACATCGGTCTGTCCAACTTCCTGCCGGAGCACATCGAGCGGCTGGTGGCCGAGACCGGGGTCGCCCCGGTGGTCAACCAGATCGAGGTGCACCCGTACTTCCCGCAGCAGGAGGCGCTCGACTACCACCGGGAGCACGGGATCCTGGTGCAGGGGTGGAGCCCACTCGGCCACGGCAACGACCTGCAGCGGCACCCGGTCATCGCGGAGATCGCGGCCGCGCACGGCGTCAGCCCGGCGCAGACGATCCTCGCCTGGCACGTGGCCCGGCAGGTGATTCCGCTGCCCAAGGCCGCCTCTCCGCAGCGGCAGGCCGAGAACCTGGACGTCTTCGACATCAAGCTCACCGACGCGCAGGTGGAGGCCATCACCGCGCTGGGCCGCCGGGACGGGCGGCTCGCCGACCAGGACCCGGCGGTGTACGAGGAGTTCTGACCGACCCGCCTCACCAGACGGTCAGGGGCCGGGAAACCATGAGCCGTGCTCGACGGACCGGAAGCAGCGGAAAAACGGGTGCGGCGGACGCATCGCGATCAGGAGGACCGACGTGACCACCGAGGTGGAGTTCGGGCTGGACAGTTTCGGGGATGTCACAGTCGACGTGAAGGGCAAGCCGTTGCCCTACGCGCAGGTGATCCGGAACGTCGTCGAGCAGGCGGTACTCGCGGACCGGCTCGGTGTCGACGCGATCGGCCTCGGTGAGCACCACCGCGACGACTTTGCGATCTCCGCCCCGGAGATCGTGCTCGCCGCGATCGCCGGCCAGACCGAGCGGATCCGGCTCGGCACCGCCGTGACGGTACTCAGCTCGGACGATCCGGTGCGTGTCTTCGAGCGTTTCGCCACCCTCGACGCGGTCTCCCAGGGACGTGCCGAGATCACACTGGGTCGAGGCTCGTTCACCGAGTCGTTCCCGCTGTTCGGCTACGACCTCGGCGACTACGAGAAGCTGTTCGAGGAGAAGCTGGAGCTGATGGCGCGGCTGCTGGCGGAGGGTCCGGTGACCTGGGAGGGCAGCGTACGGGCGCCGCTGAGGCAGCAGGAGGTCTACCCGAAGACGGAGTCCGGGCGGATCCGCGCCTGGGTCGGCGTCGGCGGCAGCCCCCAGTCGGTGGTCCGGGCTGCCCGGCTCGGTTTCCCGCTGGCCCTGGCGGTGATCGGTGGTGACCCGGCCCGGTTCGCGCCCTACGTCGAGCTGTACCACCGTGCCCTCGACCAGTTCGGCCAGGAGCGACTCCCGGTCATCGCGCACGTGCCCGGCTTCGTCGCCGACACCGACAAGGAGGCGGCCGATCGGCTCTGGCCGCACGCCCGGAACATGTTGAACCGGATCGGCCGGGAACGCGGGTGGCCGCCGGCCACCCGGGCCCGGTTCGAAGCCGACATCGCCGAGGGGGCCTGGCACGTCGGTTCACCGGAGACGGTGGCCCGCAAGGTCGCGGAGACGGTACGAACTCTCGGTCTGCAGCGCATCGATCTCAAGTACGCCACCGGCACCCTGGCCCACGAACACCTGCTGAGCAGCATCGAGCTGTACGCCACGAAGGTGATCCCCCGCGTCCGGGAGCTGCTGGCCGACTGAGCCTGCGGCCCCCGCCGGCCCGCCCCGCCGGCGGCTCAGGCCGCCAGCGGGGGCGCTCAGGCCGCGGGTTGCTCCTGCAGTGATCCGGCGAAGTGGCACGCGGCCGCGTGCCCGGCGCCGACCTGCAGCAGCGGCGGGGTGGTGGTGGCGCAGACCTCCTCGGCCTTCCAGCAGCGGCTGCGGAACCGGCAGCCGGTCGGCGGGTCCATCGGGCCGGGAACGTCACCGGCCAGCCGGATCCGCGGTTTGGGTGTCGCGCCGCGCACCACCCCCAGGTCGGGCACGGCGGAGAGCAGCGCCTGGGTGTACGGGTGCGCGGGCGTGCCGTACAGCGAGTCGCGGTCACCGATCTCGGCGACCCGCCCCAGGTACATCACCGCCACCCGGTCGCAGAAGTGCCGCACCACGCCCAGGTCGTGGGCGATGAAGACGAACGCGATGGTGAACTCCTTGCGCAGGTCTTCGAGGAGGTTCATCACCTGCGCCTGGATCGACACGTCGAGGGCGCTGACCGGTTCGTCGGCGACGATCACCTTGGGCTGTACGGCCAGCGCGCGGGCGATGCCGATGCGCTGCCGTTGGCCGCCGGAGAACTCGTGCGGGTAGCGGTTGTAGTGCTCGGGGTTGAGCCCCACCACCTCCAGCAACTCCCGTACCCGGTCCAGCTCCTTGCCCTTGGGCACGATGTTGTGCACCCGCAGGGGCGCGCCGATGATGGTGCCCACGGTGTGCCGGGGGTTGAGCGACGAGTACGGGTCCTGGAAGATCAGCTGCAGCTCCCGCCGGTACGGCCGCAGGTCCTTCTCCTTCAGGTGGGTGATGTCGGTGCCCTGGTAGAGGACCTGCCCACCGGTCGGCTCCAGCAGCCGGGTGATCAGGCGCCCGGTGGTGGTCTTGCCGCAGCCGGATTCGCCGACCAGCCCGAGCGTCTCGCCCGCGCGCAGTTGCAGGGACACCCCGTCGACGGCCCGGATGCGGTGGTCGTTGCGGCCGAACCATCCGTCGCCCCGAGCGGTGAAGTGCATCTCCAGGTCGCGCAGCTCCAGCAGTGGCGTACCGTCCCCGCCCGGCTGGTCGGCCGGGGCGGGGCGGATCGCACTGTCGGTGGTGGTGCTCATCTCGTGCTCCTTCAGGGCAGCCGGGGCAGGATGTCGGTCGCGAAGATCCCGGCCGGGTCGGACAGGTGGCAGCGGGAGGTCCGGGTGGTGTCCTCGGTGCGCGAGACCAGGTCGGGCAGGTCGACCGAGCAGGCGTCGCCGGGCACCCGGCCGGCGAACTCGCAGCGCGGGTGGAACGAGCACCCGCTGGGCAGCGCGAGCAGGCTGGGCGGGGAGCCGGGGATGGGGTGCAGACGGGCCGGTTCGCCGGAGACCGCCGGGATGCTCTCCAGCAGACCCCAGGTGTACGGGTGCAGTGGCTGGCCGAGGATCGACTCGGCCCGGCCGTACTCGACGCCGCGTCCGCCGTACATGACCAGCACGTCGTCGGCGATCTCGGCGACCACACCGAGGTCGTGGGTGATGAAGAGGACCGCCGAGCCGAAGTCCTGCTGCAACTCCATGATCAGGTCGAGGATCTGCGCCTGCACGGTGACGTCCAGCGCGGTGGTGGGCTCGTCGGCGATCAGCAGCTTGGGGTCGTTGACCAGGGCCATCGCGATCATCGCGCGTTGCCGCATGCCGCCGGAGAACTGGTGCGGGTAGTCGTCCAGGCGGCGGCGCGGGTTGGGGATGCCGACCCGGCCGAGCATGTCGACAGCCCGGTCCCGGGCCACCCGCTTGGACACCCGGTGGTGCGCCCGGTACGCCTCGATGATCTGGTCACCGACGGTGAAGTACGGGTGCAGCGACGACTGCGGGTCCTGGAAGATCATCGCGGCGTTGACGCCGCGCCGCTTGCGGAGTTCGGCGGGCGACATGCCGACGATCTCCTCGCCGCCGACCGTGATCGAGCCGGTCATCCGGGTGCTGCGGGGGTCGTGCAGGCCCATGATCGCCATGCTGGACACGCTCTTGCCGGAGCCGGATTCGCCGACCACCGCGAGGGTGCGGCCCAGCGGCAGGGAGTAGCTGAGCCCCTGGACCGCCCGCACGAGCCCGTCTGCGGTGGGGAAGGTGACCGTGAGGTCCTTGACCTCCAGGTAGGACTGCCCTTCGGTGCGGTCACCGGCGACCCGACGGGCGCGGGAGACCGTATCGGGCCGGCGTTCCGGCGTCGTCAGCAGTTGCGGTTCGGTCATCCCAGCCTCACTCGCGGGTCGAGAATCGTGTAGAGGATGTCGACGAGCAGGTTCATCACGACCAGCACCACCGAGCCGACCAGCACACCGCCCATGAGCACCGGCAGGTCGTACTGGTTGAACGCGCGCAGGGTGAGCACGCCGAGGCCGGGCAACCCGAACATCGCCTCGGTGAAGATCGCACCGGTCAGCTGGAACGCCAGGTCGAGGCCGAAGATGGTGGCGATCGGGGTGATCGCGGCGCGCAGGCCGTGGCGGTACACCACCCGTCGCTCGCTGATGCCCTTCGCGCGGGCGGTGCGGATGTAGTCCTCGCCCAACGTCTCGATCATCGAGGCCCGGGCGTAGCGGGTGTACGAGGCGGCGTTGGCCAGGCCCAGCGTGAGCCAGGCGGCCAGCAGCCCGGCCGCCCAGGTGAGGGGGTTCTCCAGCAGCGGGTGGTAGCCGGCGTGCGGCAGGAACGTCGCGTAGAGGGCCACGAGCAGCGCCACCACGAAGTACGGCACGGCGTTGATGCCGAGCGAGGTGCCGACCATGAGCCGGTCCAGGTAGGTGCCTCGTCGTCGGGCCGCGATGATGCCGCCGAGAATGCCGGCGATCAGGTAGACCACCGCACCGCCGAGGACGATCGACACGGTGACCGGCAACGCCTGCCCGATCAGCTTGGTCACCGGCTGGCCGAGGGTGTACGAGTAGCCGAGGCAGGGCGCGTCGCACTCGATGGCGAGCCCGCCGGAGTGGTACGTCCGCCCGACCGCGAGCCCCTTGAGGTATTCACCGACCTGCTCCACGACCGGCTGGTCGAGGTTGAGGCTGGCGCTGATGTCGGCGTACCGCTCCGGGGTGCAGCGCTGGCCGCAGATCGTCCCGGCCGGGTCGGTGGGGGCGATGAAGAACAGGCCGAAGCTGGCGACCAGCGTCACGATGACGACGGAGACCGCGCTGGCGATCCGTCGCAGGATGTAGATGAGCACCGCCGAGGCTCCTGGTGGCAGCGGGCCGGGCTGGGAGCCCAAGCCGGAACGGGGAAGGGGGTGGACGCCGGCCGGCACGGTGCCGGAGGCCGGCCGGCGTCCACGTTGGGGGTGCGGAGGGTCAGTTCTTCAGGAACATGTTCGGGTAGAACGGCTCACCCGCGGAGGCGTCGCCCTCGGCGCCACCGATGTTGGTGCCGACCACGAAGGCGAGCTTGCCGTAGTAGCGCGGCAGGGCGACGTACATGCCCAGGATCTCCTTGTCCAGCTCGCCCCACTTGGCGACGGCCTGCTCGGCCGGGAGCTTGCCGATCTCGTCGATCTTGGCGTCCAGCGCCTTGTCGGTGAGCGCGCCCCAGCTGGTGCCGTCGGTGATGCTGTGCGACTGGAAGAGCACCGGGAACCAGCTGCCGCCGCTCGGCCAGTCCGAGCACCACCCCTGCGGCGCCTGGCCCATGTTGACCGGGGCGTCGTAGTCAGCGATCTTGGAGCGCAGCTCCGCGGTGGTGACACCGATCGGCTTGACGGTGAAGCCGGCCGCCTTGAACGCGTCGACGCGGATCTGGTTGGTCTGCTGCGTGACCGGCTTGGTGTTGTCGTAGTACCAGCTGAGCTCGAAGCCAGCCTTACCGGCAGCCTCCAGGTCGGCCTTGGCCGCGGCCGGGTCGCCCTGGCCGACACCGCTCAGGCCCGGCAGCGCGTCGTACTTCGTGTAGCCCGGCACGCTCGGCGGCAGGATGGTGCTGGCCGGCTGGGAGTTGAAGCTGTTCAGGCCGGCGGCCTTGTTGACCTGGTCGTACGGGTACGCCTTGGCGATCGCCTTGCGCACCTCCAGCGGGATCTTGCGGGTGTCCAGCTGCACGGAGTAGGTGCAGGGCTGCTCGCCCTGGACCAGCTGGGCCTTCTTGTCGCCGGTCAGCTGCGGGATCAGCGAGGCGTCGACGGGGCCGTAGTTGAGCGCGTTGGCGTCCTCGCCGGCGCTGTTGAGCACCTGCTGCTGGGTCTTCGGGTCCTCGCCGCCCCACTTGAAGGTGAAGCCGTCCGGGTACTGGTGCCGCACCGCGTCGGTGTTGGGGTCCCAGTTCGGGTTCTTCTTCAGCTTCAGCTCGGTGCCCGGGGTGTAGGTGTCGAACTGGTACGGCCCGGTGGCGAGGGGGTTGTTCTTGTAGTTCTCCTTGGTGTCCTTGTCCTTGGGGATCGGCGTGAACACCGGGAAGGTCATGTAGAGGGGCAGGTCCGCGAAGGGCCGGGCCAGGTGGACGACCAGCGTGGCCGAGTCCGGGGTCTCCACGCCGGCGAAGGTGTCACCGCTGGCGTAGGGGCCCTTGTACTTGTCGCCGTCCTTGAAGGTGGTCAGCTGGTACGTCGGGCTGTTGGCGAACACGTCGTGGGCGAACGAACGCTTGATCGCGTACGCCAGGTCCTCGACCTTGACCTCGCTGCCGTCGGCGTACTTGATGCCCGACTGCATCTTGAACGTCCAGGTCAGCTGGTCCGACGAGACGGTGCCGAGGTCGGTCAGGTCCGGCACGAGCACCGGCTTGCCGTTGCGGATCGCGAACTGGGTCGGGCTGCGGAAGAGCAGCTTCTCGATCGCCAACGCGTCGGCGTAGTAGGTGTCGGTCGGGTCGAACGTGTTCGGGGTCATCTGGGAGTAGACCGTGATGACCCCGCCCTTCTTGGCCCCGGGCACCTCGGCCGCCGGGCCCTTGGCGGTCGGGTCGAACGCGCTCTGCTGGGTCTCGATGCCCTTGGCGTCACCCCCGTCGTTGCTGCCGTTGTTCGACGACGGGCTGCCGCAGCCGGACACCGCCAGGGCGGCGGCCACCGCGGCGGCGAGACCAACCTTGAGTTGCCTCACAGACGTACTCCTGTCTTGTCTTCCAGTCAGCGGACCCCCGGGGTGCGGGGTCCGTGGTTCTCCTCCGGTCCGGGGCGTCCTCATCGACGGGTCCGGGGGTCGAAGGCGTCGCGGACGGCGTCGCCGAGCAGGCTCAGGGCGAGCACCAGGATCGTGATGCCGAGTACGGGCAGCCACAGGTAGAGCGGGTCGGCCCGGTAGTAGGTGGTGGCGGCGGAGATCGTCAATCCCCAGGACGGGGTGGGCTCGATCAGCCCGGCGCCGAGCACGGTCAGACCGGCCTCGGCCACCACGTAGCCGGGCAGGGCCAGTGACACGGAGACGACGATCGGCGCGACCAGGTTGGGCAGCAGCTCCTTGAAGAGCACCTGCCGGGTGGGGATGCCGAGCACCTTGGCGGCGGCGACGAACTCACGCTCGCGCAGCGAGAGCACCTGCCCCCGCACCAGTCGGGCGAGGCTCGCCCAGCCGAAGAACGACAGCACGCAGATCAGCGAGATGAACCGGATCTGGGCGACGTCCTCGGCCCCGGCACCGTCGGCGCCACCGAAGATCGCGACCAGGACGGCGGAGCTCGCGATCGCGAACAGCAGGTACGGCAGGCTGAGCACCAGGTCGATCAGCCAGGAGAGCACCCGGTCGACCCACCCGCCGGTGAAGCCGGCGACCAAACCCGCCACCACACCGATGATCGTGGTGATGGTGGTGACCGCGACCGCGACGATCAGCGACGGGCGGGCGCCGTACACCCAGCGGGCGAAGAGGTCGCGGCCCAGGCGGGGCTCCACCCCGAACCAGTGCTCGCCGGTCGGGCCGATCATCGGGAAGCCGAACTCGTCGATCAGATCCTGGTGCAGGTCGGTGGCGTTCTGTCCCTCCAACCCGGCGAGCAGCGGCGCGAAGATCGCGATCAGGATGTAGGCCACGCAGATCGCGGCGCAGATCATCGCGATCCGGTCGCGGCGTAGCCGGGCCAGGGCGATCCGGGTCGGCGACTTGCTGACCGTCCGGACCGGGGCGGCGGGCGACGAGACGCTCTGCACCCGTCCGTCGTCCGGCTCTCCGGCGCGGAGCACCTGGGGCTCCGTGACCATCGGCTCCACGCGGGACGACCTCCTCCTCGTGCTGACACATGACACCGCCACCCGGACGGTTGTCCGGATGGCGGCTCTAGTGGTGGAACGTTAGCCGGGTAAATGATTTCGCCATGAGTCAGTTTTGTAACAGGCTTGTGTCCTGAACGTCGGTTCATTCAGTCGTTCCGGGCGACCGATGTCGATTCCTGGCGAGAAGTGCAGCGCAACTTTCGGTGGTCACTCACAGTTAATCGAGAGTTAATCATCTACCCGGGATGACGGAGATGATCAATTTAAGTGCAGTTCAATGCATCGATGGGCTGGTCGCCCTGGGCGCGGGGTGCCCTCGCCGGCACCGCATGCCGTCACCATCCGTAACGGACCTCGATGGAATGGCAGTGCCGGAAACCGCCAACGGAAATTCGACCGAGGCCGCCTTGGGCCCGGAACAACAAAAGGCGAAATGACTATTTCGATTTGACGTCTATCGATGCAAATCGCCAAGGGGGCGGTGGCGACGATCGCCACGGCCACCGACCGGTCGAGTCACGACGCCCAGATCACACCCCGCTCGGCTCCTGGGGCATGAGAGCGGCGTAACAGGTGATCTGCCGGCCGCCCGGGAGCCTGCGACGTACCGTGAGATCGTGCCGACGAAAGACGTACTCACCAAGGCTGACCTCGCCGAACTTCGCCGCTCGGCGCTCGGGACGGCCAACCCGCTCGGCGTCGCCGCCGACGTCGCGGCGGCGGCCGAACAGGGCCGACTGGAGGACCCGGACGACGCCGGGGACGCGCTGACCCTCGCCGCCGAGATCGCCGAGATCCGGGCGAGACCAGATGCCGCCCTGCGCTACGCGGAACAGGCCCTGGCGGCGTACCCGTCCGGAGACGACCCGCGGGCCGGGTTCGCCCGCGCGCTGCGGGCCCGTGCCCTGTTCCGGGCCGGCGGTCGCGACGACGAAGCGATGGCGGAGCTGACCGCGCTACGCCCCCTGTTGTCCGTGCAGCCCGACGCCCCCGCCTACGTCAGTGCCGCGCTGGACGCCGGTGGGCGTTCGGCGATCGCCGAGACGTGGCTGAGCGAGGCGGTCGACACCCTGCTCGGCGAACGCGCGACCGGGGCCTCCGGGGCGGCCAGCACCACCATCGACCCGGTCGTCGATCTCGGCCCGCCGGACGCGCCCGGTGTGGCCTTCTTCCTGTTGCAACAGCGGCATCGGGTACGCCGAAACCTGAACCTGCCGCACGACCGGCAGGACGACCTGGCGGACCGGCTGGAGACCCAGCTCGTGCGGCGGGCCGGGGAGCGCAGGGACGCCGAGTCGGATCTGCTCTTCTGGCCGCGGGACGAGTTCGATCGCCTGCTCGCCGAGCATCCCGCCCTCACCGAGGTGTACGGGCCGGACTGGGACGCGCACCGGGGCCGGCTGGAGACGGAGCTGGTTCGGCTGCGCAGTGCCGGTCAGGCCGGGTTGGGCGTGTTCGGCGCGACAGTGGCCGGGTTGACCGCGTTCGCCGGTCGACGGGGCGGCGATCCGGCCGACACGGCGGTCCGGGCGGGCTACGCGGCCGAGGTGTCGGCTCGCCCCAGCGCACGGATCCCCTGGCCTCCGGAGCGCAACGACGCCTGCTGGTGCGGCTCGGGCCTCAAGTACAAGAAGGACTGCCTGCCGCGTTCCCGGAGCTGACCACGGCGGCTATCGCCGGACCGGCAACGCCCCGGCGGCCTGGTTGAGCTGGGCGACCGCCTCCTGCCAGGAGGCAGCGAGTAGCTTCCCTAATGCCTCGTTCTTTCACAACCATTAGGGGGCGCCCGTGTTGGTCATCGCGCATCTCAGTGACACCCATCTCGACAGCCATCCCCGATCGGCCGAGCGGACCGCCCGCGTCATGGATTACCTGCACGGCCTGCCCCGACCGGTCGACGCGATCCTGATCACCGGGGACATCGCCGACCACGGCGAGGTGGCCGAGTACGAGACCGCCGCGAAGCTCTTCGAGTCCCCACTGCCGGTCATGGTCTGCCCCGGCAACCACGATGTGCGCGACGCGTACCGCAAGGGTCTGCTCGGCGACGATCGTGGCGGCACCGGCCCGATCAACACCCGGCACGACGTGGCCGGCGCGGTCTTCCTCCTCGCCGACTCGTCCGTGCCCGGTGCGGACGACGGCCACCTGGACGAGGAGACGATGGCCTGGCTCGCCGACGAGCTGGGTTCGGTGCCGGCCGAGACGCCGACGTTCATCGCCATGCATCACCCGCCGGTGGTGCTGCACCACCCGGTCATCGACCCGATGCGGCTCCTGCCAGCCGACCCCCTGGCCGAGCTCGTCACCGCCCACCCCCAGGTCGCCGCCGTGCTGACCGGGCATTTCCACACCGCCGCCGCGAGCACCTTCGCGGGCCGTCCACTGCGGATCGCGCCAGGTGTGGTCTCCACGCTGCGGATGCCCTGGGAGGGCGACGGCCCGTTGGCCACCCAGGCCCAGCCGCCCGGCGTGGCGTTCCACGTGTACGACGACGCCGGGCTGCTCACCACCCACTACCGGGTGGTGGTCTGAGCATGCACGGGGTCGCGGTGCTCGGCTTCCTGCTCGCCGTCGCGCCGATCACCGCAACGCCGGGCGCAAGCCTGACCCTGGTCGTCTCGCGGGTCGCCGCAGGCGGGCGACGGCAGGGCTGGTGGGTGATCCTGGGTACGGTGACCGGGCTCTACGTGCACGCCACCCTGGCCGCTGTCGGTCTGGCCGCACTGGTGCTCCGCTCGTCGCAGGCGTTCTGGGTCGTCAAGCTGGTCGGCGCCGGTTACCTGGTCGGGCTCGGCCTCTGGCTGCTCTGGTCCGCGTCCCGCCGTCGTACGGAGGCCGGACAGCGACCGACGGTTCGCCCCCGGCGGCTGCCCTGGCGGGTGGACCACCCGTACCTGCAGGGGTTGCTCGGCAACGTGCTGAACCCCAAGGCCGCCGCCATCTACCTCACCCTGGCACCACAGTTCCTCGAACCGGGTCGACCGGTGCTGGTGCCGATGGTGCTTCTCGCCACGGCACACGCCGCGCTGCACACCTGTTGGCTCGCCGGCTGGACCGAGGTCTCCGGTGGCGCCGCCAGACTGCTCCGGACCGCCTCGGTGCGCCGGATGTTCGATCGGTTGACCGGTGCGATCCTGCTCGGCCTCGGCGTACGGGCGGCGGTGAGCTGAGCCCGACGTGGCCGTCGCGCCGCCGACTCTGGGGTGCGAAGAACCCGGACGGCAGCTACACCGTCGCGCTGTTCAACCTCGCCGACGCGCCCGCGTCGGTCACCGCCCACTGGGCGGCCTTCGGCTTCACCGGCAACGCCTCGGTGCGGGACGTGTGGAACCGCCGCGACCTCGGGCCGCAGAAGAACGCCATCACCGCGGCGCTGCCCGCGCACGGCTCGCGGCTGTTCACCGTACGACCGGGCACCGCACTCGCCACGACCAGCTACGAGGCCGAGGCCTCGGTCAACACCCTGACCGGCAACGCCTCCGTCGGCGGCTGTGACGCGTGCTCCGGCGGCCAGAAGGTCGGCAACCTCTACGTCGGCGGCGCGGTGCGGTTCAACGACGTCACCGTACGCAAGGCCGGCACCAACACCATCACCTTCGACAGCGGCACCTGGTACTCCCCCGACATCGACCGGATCGCCGTACCGCAGACCCTCTGACGTGCCCGGACGCGGCCCGGCGCGACAGCCGGGCCGCGCCGCCGCGCGCATCCGCCGAGCCCCCAGGTTGGAAAACCCGACATGGATAACGACAGCACCACACGCGGCCGGCAGGTGCGTCGTCGGCGCCACGGTGATGGCGTACAAGGGCTGGTCGGAGTACGACGCCGCCGGTGAGGCCGTGCGCCAGGGCGTCAACGACTGGATCCGGCACAGCGGCGTGTTCGACGCCGTGGTCGACTTCGACCGGATCACCCGCAGCCCGTACGACCCGCAGGCGTTGCTGCCGTTCTTCGACGGCGGTGATCACATCCACCCGAACGACAAGGGCATGCAGGCGATGGCGGACGCCGTCGACCTGGCCGCGTTGCGCTGCGACAGGTGAGCGGTCGGCGGGGATGACATGCTCACTCGGTACCGATAACGTCCCTCTGTGGACGATCAACGTCCAGGCTGATCTCACCGGAGGAGACGCGGATGTTCGAGGAGTTCATGGGCATCCCCGCCCACCCTCTGCTGCTGCACGCCGCGGTCGTGTTCGTGCCGCTGCTGGCCCTGCTGACGGTCGGCTACGCGCTCGTCGCGCCGATCCGCCCGCACACCCGCTGGGTGCTGGGGCTGCTCGCCGTGGGCGCGCCGGTCGCCGCCCTGCTGACGAAGCTCTCCGGTGACGCCTTCCTCGAACGGATGCAGGCGGCCAACCGGGTCACCCCCGAATTCCTCCCGACGCTGGAGGCGCACCAGGAGTTCGGTGACATCACGCTCTACGTGACGATCGGGTTGGCGGTCGTGGCGCTGGCACTGGTCTGGTTCGTACCGCCGAGGGCCGCCGAGTCCAGCGCGGAAGGGCGGCCCGGTCGACCACTGACCCTGGCGTTGCAGGTGTTGTCGGTGGTGGCCGCCGGCGTCGCCGTCTACTACGTGTTCCGCACCGGCGACTCCGGGGCGAAGGCGGTCTGGGAAGGCCAGTGACGGTCCGGCCACCTCGCCGGACAGGACATGGAGGGCACCGACGGGGTGCTGGTGCGGCCCGGTCGGGGGCCCGGGCCGCACCAGCGGGGTGACCATCAGCCGGCGTGGTACGCCCGGATGATGGTCTGGTCGATACCGCTACCGCCGTTCGCGGCGGCCTTCACCCGCAGCGAGACGGCCTGCCCGGCGGCGGCCTTCGGCAGCGCCACCCGGTAGCTGTCGCCGCTCGTGGTGACCCGGGCCGACGTCCAGGTGGCACCGTCGTTGGTCGAGGTCCAGACTTCGAACGACGTCACCTTCTGCGCCTTGACACCGTGCGCCTGCCGGACGGCCAACTCGGCCGTACCGCCGGTGGCGTGGTTGTTGGTGTCCATCGGCAGCGCGTAGTCCACAGCGAGCAGCGGCAGCGGCACGCTTCCGGTGCCGTCCGGCCCGGCCGACCGGAACGTCCACGAGGTGTTGACCTTGGTGGAGATCGGCAGGATCAGGCTGGTGTCGACGTCGAGGGTCAGCCGGTAGTCGGCCAACTGCTGCGGCACCGTGAAGTCGGCGAGCGGCCGGTCCCGTTCCTCGACCAGCTTGCCGTTGCGGTACAGCGACAGCTTGCGGTTCACCCCGATCGAGTTGCCCTGCAGGCAGTCGGCCCGCTGATGCTGATCCGTCAGCGACACCAGATCGATGTGCAGGTTGCCGCGGGTCCGCGACGGTGCGGTGGCGCAACTCCAGGTGGCGCCGGCCGGGTCGTCGTAGAAGCCGGAGTGCAGAGGCTGCCGCGCCCAGACTTTGGTCTGCTGGCTGCCCGGCTGGTAGCTGCGGGGCGCCTCCTGGGCCGACAGGCCACCGTAGACTCCCTCGTCCGCCCAGAGGTACCCGGGCGAGAGGTAGTCGGTGCGGTTCGGCGGCAGGTTCCCCTCGTGGGTCTGCGTCACCGGCGCCCCGTCCGGCGTGAGGCCGCTGCGGATCAGTTGCGTGACCATCCCCTCCGAGTCGGCCTGGTGGAACCGCTCGTCGATCCGGGCGAGTTTCGCCTGCTCGGCCTTGCTCACCCGGAAGGCGGGGTCGGCCGGTACGCCGTCCGCGTACTCGTGCACCAGGTTGTAGCGGTACGGCTTGGCGGTGCCGGCCGGCGAGTCCAGGTTGACGGCCCCCCACGTGCGCCGGGAGCCGACGGTGGGCGTGGACAACGCGGTGGTGCGGACCGTCGTCCTGGCCCCGTACCCGCTGATCTGATGCCACCAGGACAGGCCGTTCGGCGCGGTCTGCACGTTGGTGAGGTCGGTCTTGGTGGGTGTGGCGGGCACCCCGTCGATCGTCGCCGTCACCGGCTTGGCCCGGGCCGGGTCGAGCGTCACGCGTCGGGCGCCGCGCACGTCCAGGTCGGCTTCGGCAGCCAGCGTCGTCTCCAGCACGTCACTGTCGACGTAGTAGGCGACCGAGGAGCCGAGGATCGCGTACCGGCCGGCCGGTACCCGCAGCGTGAAGGTGTCTCCGGGCGTACCGCCCGCGCCGTCGTAGTAGATCACCGGGTCGCTCAGGTTGGTGACCAACAGGTTGATCCAGCTCTCCGCGCCGTCCTTCAGGCCGGACAACGGCTTCGTCTGGATGGTCAGGTCGTAGCTGGGCGGTTCGACGTAGAAGCTGACCGGGGTGGTCGAGGCCAGCTTGCGGCCGGGGCCGCGGGCGGTGACGGTGGCCAGGTAGAAGCCTGGCCGGGCGGCCAGCGCCGCACGGTTGACCCGCACTGTCACGTCGGCGGTGGAGCCGCGCTTGAGCGTCAGCCGGCTCGTCGAGAGCGACGCCGCGCCGCGCGGCACCGGCTGGCCGTCGTGGTTGGCGACCGACACGTCGAGGTCGAGGTGCGTCGTCGCCGGGGTCGCCTCGCCGGTCCAGCTCAGCTTCGCCTCGCTGGTCCCGGACTGCGGGTAGGCGAAGGTGCCGAGGTTGACCACCGGCTGGTTGCTGGTCGGGCCGCCGAGGGCCCGCGCCGCGTTGAGCCGGCCGGCTCCGACGGCGTACGCGTCGACGTCGGTGAGCGGGTCGGCGGCACCGACGAGGGCGGCCTTGAGCTGCTCACCGGTCCAGTCCGGGTGCCGCTGGGCGAGCAGCGCGGCGGCACCCGCCACGTGTGGGCTCGCCATCGAGGTGCCGCTGATCGCCTCGTAGTGCTCGTCGATCGGGTCCTGGAGGTTGGTGCCGGCGGCCCGGGCGGCGACGATGTCGACACCGGGGGCGACCAGTTCCGGCTTCGCCACGTGGCTGCTGACCAGTGGTCCGCGGCTGGAGAAGTCGGCGAGCTTGTCGTTACGGTCGACCGCGCCGACGGTCAACGCGCTGGCGGCGGAGCCGGGCGAGGAGATGGCGGCGCCGCTGTTGCCGGCGGCGATGACGAACAGCGCGCCGGTGGACCTGCTCAGCCCGTCGACGGCCAGCGAGAGCGGGTCGGTGCCGTCGTCGGCGTCGCTGCCGCCGAGGCTCATGTTGATGACGTCGGCCCGGGTGGCGGCCCACTCCATCGCCGCGATGATGCCGGAGTCGTCGCCGAAACCGTGGTCGTCGAGCACCTTGCCGATCACCAGGTTGGCGTCCGGCGCCACCCCGCGGCGCTGACCGTTCGCGGCCGCACCGGTGCCGGCGATCGTCGAGGCGACGTGCGTGCCGTGGCCGTTGTGGTCGACCGCGTCGCCGCCCTCGACGGTGAAGTCGGCCCGCTCGACGACCCGGCCGACCAGGTCGGGGTGGGTAAAGTCGGCACCGGTGTCGAGGACCGCGACCCGGACGCCCTTGCCGGTGTAGCCGGCCTTCCAGGCGTCCGGCGCGGCGATCTGGCCCAGGTTGCGGTCCAGGCCGGCGGATTGTCCGCCGCCGGTCAGGGCGGTGGCCCGGACCTTGCGGTCGAGCCAGACCTTCTTCGCGCCGGCGAGCAACGAGTTGGTCGCCAGCTTCGCGGTGGCCGGGCTCTTCTTGGGTACGCGGCCGGCGACCGCGCCGATGCTGGGCAACGACAGCACCTCGCCGAGCGCGGCCACCCGGGCGGACGCGGTGGCGGGTTGCACGATGAGCGGCAGCTCAGTGGAGTTGCCGTCGTCGTAGCCGTCGGCGATCAGCGTGGTGACGTCGAACAGGTCGGGGTCGAGGACCGAGCCGATCTGGGACGCGACGCGGGCGGGGATGACGTGCAGGTGGCCGTCGGGGCCACAGCTCTGGCGGATCACCGCGTTCTCGTCGGCCGGCCGCACCGTGGCTTGTGGGCACCCCGATCCGGTGTCCCGTACGGTCACCACGTCCCCGGTCAGCAGGGTGACGGTGTGCGTCTTCGGATTGGCCGTGGCTGCGGGTGAGCCGGTCTGACCGATGCCGCTGGTGCCAGCCGCGGCGGGGCCACCCGGTAGGGCGGTCAGCGTCGTGGCTGTGACGGCGACGGCCATCAGCCACCGCGTTTTCCTGAGCATGTCGCTCCTCGTCTCAATTGGACGAAACCGCCTCTTCGGGCGACCTCCTGCAAGATCATATGTACGGAAACGATCTTCGGGAGGTTCTCGACGAGAGGTTTTCACGCCCGTAACAACGGGAGCACCCGTCGGCCGAGCAGGTCGATGCCACCGTGCGGCGTCAACCCGTGCGGGGTGCCGAACTCCACCCGGCTCGCCCCGGCGTCGAACACCGCCGCGGCCTGCCCCGCGACCTGCTCGGGCGTGCCGGAGAAGGCGAACAGGTCGAGCAGGTCGTCGCCGATCAGCGCACCGGCGAGGTCGTCCTCCCGGCGGGCGACGTGCTGCTGGATCCGGGCCAGCAGCTCCGGGTCCACCTCGATCGTCGGGTCGAGGGCGGCGACCACCGCCAGATACATGGCCACCTCCCGGCGCGCGACCCGGCGGGCCAGCGCACCGTCCTCGTCGACGACGGTGACCGCGCCGAGCACGACACCCGTGCGGTCCCGACCCGCGACCGCCGCGTCGTCCAGCCAGCCACGCATCATCCGGGCCATCGCCGGGTTGGCCGACCCGCCGACCTTGACCTCGCCGGCGAACCCGGCCGCCGCCCGCGCGGTCTGCCGCCCCCAGGTGCCAACCAGGACGGGCACGTCGGCGCGGGCCGGCGTGTAACGCAGCGACGTGCCCGGCGCCACGGTGAACTCCGCACCCTGAAAGCCGCTGTCGTCACCGGCGAGCAGCAGCCGCACGACGGCGACCGTCTCGACGATGCGCCGGATCGGACGGACCTGCGGCACACCGATCTCGTTGAGCCAGGTGCCCCGGGCCAACCCCAGGTAGGCGCGGCCCCGCGAGGCCAGGTCCAGTGCGGCCACCTGACCGGCAACCTCCACCGGGTGCATGGTGAACGGGTTGAGACACGCCGCGCCCAGCCGGATCCGCCGGGTGTGCCGGGCCGCCACCAGCAGCGGAAATATCGGCGGTTGGTACATCAGGTCACCGAAGACCGACAGCACGTCGAAGCCGTGCCGCTCGGTCAGCTCGGCCAACTCCGCGTACTCGTCGGCGGACTTGTCGGACTGCAGGCCGATGCCGACCAGCCCAACGCTCACGTCAACTCCTCGGTGGGGATGCGCTGAAGGCCGGTCCGTTCGATGCGCATGATGAGCCGCTCGTCCGGGTCCGGACAGGCGACGTGACTGTCCCGGGCCATCCAGTCGCCCTCGGCCAGCGCCCGCTGCTTCGCCGGCAGCAGCGGCAGGCACGCCGCCAGGGCGTACAGGCAGAAGTGCTTGCCGGCGGGGATGGTGAGCCGGTTGGAGCCGGTCAGGTCGATGTGATCGCCCGGCTGCAGGCCGCACACCGAGCGGCCCTCGATCCGCTCCACCACGACCCGCAGGTCGTAGAGGTCGGTGGTGGGTTCCTCGGCGCTCATCGCACGGCCTCCGCGTGGTGGTGCACGATGCGCCAGGAGCCATCCTCGCGGCGCAGGACGTCGGTCACCCGGAAACACTCGTCCGGCCGGGTGTCCGCGAAGCGGGCCCGCAGCACGTAACGGACCAGGCCGGTGTCGCCCCAGGCGTCGGTGCGCAGGTGTTCCGGCGCCACCGAGATCGGCGCCGACCCCGTCGCCCGGGTCGCCCGCCGGTCCCGCAGGTCGTCCAGCGCGGACAGGCCGGACAGCAGGCCGTCCGCGTCGGACTCCCAGAACGTCAGGTCGGGGTGCAGATGCGCGTCGAAGGCGGGCCGGTCGCCGAGGGACCGGTACAGGTCGGTGATGGTGGTGGCGAGCTCGTCGCTCATCGGCTGTCACTTTCGATCGGTTACGACGGGTACGGACGGTCAGGGCAGGTCGGCCAGGCGGGCGCGGAGCGGATCCAGTCCCATGGGCCCGAGTGCCAACGCGGTGTGGTGGAAGCGTTTCCGGTCGAACGTCGTACCCGCGCGCCGCTCGGCGTCCCGGCGGGCCTGCTGCCACAACCGCGCACCAACCTTGAAGGCCAGGGCCTGCGCCGGCCAGCCGAGATACCGGTCGACCTCGAAGCGCGCGGTCTCGGCGTCCAGGCCGGCGACGCGGGTGAGGACGTCCACCGCGAGCGCGGGCGTCCAGCGGCGTTCCTCGGTGAACCCGTTGCCGGCCGGGATCGGCAACCCGAGGTGCAGCCCCAGGTCGATGACCACGCGGGCGGCCCGCCACAGCTGACCGTCGAGCATCCCGAGCCGCTCGGCCGGGTCGGCGTACAGGCCGATCTCGTCGGCCAGCCGCTCGGCGTAGTGCGCCCACCCCTCGGCGTACCCGTGCACCTGGCAGAGGTGGCGTTGCCACGGGTGCAGATTGGCGGTGGTCAGGGTGACGGCGTGCTGGAGGTGGTGACCGGGCAACCCCTCGTGGCACAGCGTGCCGACGTGCCGCCACACCGGCACGGTCGACTCGCCGGAGGGCACCGACCACCAGATGGCACCGGGACGGGTCAACGCCGGGTCGGGAGGCGTGTAGTACATGACCCCGGACGTGGCGGGGCTGATCCGGCACACCACCCGCCGCAGGACGGCCGGGATGTCGAAGTGGGTGCCGTCGAGCGCATCGGTCAGCAGTTCGGTGCGCTGGCGCAGCCACTCCTCCAGGGCGGGCCCGGCCGACACCCGGCCGGCCGGGTCGGCGTCCAGGGCCGCCCGCGCGGCAGCCACCCGCGAGTGGCCCAGCTCGCCCGCGACGGCACGCAGCTCACCGGCGGTGCGGTCCAACTCCTCCCAGCCGTACGCGTACACCTCGTCGAGGTCGACGGTGGCGCCGAGGAAGCTGCGGGCGGTGACCCGGTAGAGGTCGCCGCCGACACCGTCCACGTCGGACGCGACGGGTGCCAGCTCGGTCCGCAGGAACGCGGCGAAGCCCGCGGTGGCCTCGGTGGCCAACCGGGCGCCCCGCTGCAGGTGCACGGCGGACGGGCCGCCGGAATAGCCCTGCACCAACCGCCCGTAGAAGTCGGCGGTGGTCCAGGCCGTGCACTGGTCGGCGACCACCAGCACCTGGCGGCGGGCGACCAGCTGTCCCCGCTGCGCCGAGCGGCGCAGCGTCGCGGCGTACCGGTCGAGGGCGTCGGGCACCTGGTGCAGGTGCTCGGCGACCACCGCCCAGTCGTCCTCGGTGTCGCGGGGCAGGTTGTCGAAGAGCTGCCGGAGCAGGTGCACCGGCGTGGCCAGCGGGGCGAGCAGTCGGGTGGTGAACCCCGCGTCGTACAGGTCGACCTCGCTGGCCAGCCGGTCGAGCAGGGCGTCGGCCAGGGGCCGCTCACCGGGGTCGTGGGTGGTAGCCGCGGCGGCGGCCGTCGCGGTGCGTCGGGCCAGCTCCGCGCGGGCGTCGAACGCGTCCGGCGCCAGGTCCGGAACGTGCGACAGGGGTCTACGCCCCACCGTCTCGGCCGCCTGCGGGTCCAGCTCGGCGAGCGCGTCGAGGTACCCGTCGGTGACCCGGGTGATGCTGGTCATCGCGCCACGCCCAGCCGGCCGTTGTCGTCGCGGTACGCCACCCCGCCCTTGAGCACCGCGTGCAGGGTGCGCAGCGCGGAGACCGAACGGGTCGGGTCGTCGCGCAGCACCAGCAGGTCGGCGTGCTTGCCGGCCTCGACGGTGCCGAGGGTGTCGGCCCGACCCAGCCACTGGGCGGGGCGGGTGGTGGCGGCCTTGAGCGCGTCCGCGACGGGCATGCCCGCGTCCACCATGAACTCCAGTTCGCGGATGGTCGCGGTGGTCTCGTCGTAGCCGGCGTGCGGGGGCATGTCGCTGCCCAGGGCGATCGGGACGCCGTTGCGGATGGCGTGCTGGAGGCTCTCCCAGTGCCGTGGGCCGGCTGCGAGGGCCCGGTCCATCAACCAGCCGGGCACCCCGGAGTCGCGGAAGAACTGCTCGCACCGGCTCACCACGATCGTCGGCACGTACCAGACACCCCGCTCGGCCATCAGTCGCGTGACGTCGTCGGTCAGCTCGTAGCCGTGCTCGACGCAGTCGAGACCCAGCTCCACGGCGCGACGGACCGAGTCGGCCGGGCCGGCGTGCGCGGTGACCTTGCGCCCCCAGTCGTGTGCGACCCGGATCACCGCGGCCATCTCGTCGTCGAGCAACTGCGGGGTGTCGATCGCCTCGTGCTGACCGGCGATCCCGCCGGAGATGCAAACCTTGATCAGGTCGGCGCCGGCGCGCAGCTGTTCGCGGGTGGCGCGACGGAACCCGTCCGCACCGTCGGCTTCCAGGGCGTCGGCCTCCCAGCCGTGCCCGCCGGTGCAGCAGAGCGCGTGCCCCGCGGTGAAGATGCGCGGGCCGTCGACCGCGCCGGCCTCGATCCCCCGGCGCAGGGCGAAGTCCGCGTACCGGCTCTCCCCGACGAGGCGGGCGGTGGTGACGCCGGAGTGCAGGGTGCGCCGGGCCGAGTCGGCCATCATCAGCACCAGTTCGGCCAGGTTGGCGCCGTGCACGGTGTCGGCGAGGTGGCCGGGCAACCCCAGCGAGAGGTGGACGTGCATGTTGGTCAGACCCGGCATGACGTGGTCGCCGCCCAGGTCGACCACCCGGGCGGCGCCGGCCTCGGCGAGGACGTCGTCGACCTGACCGACGGCCCGGATCATCCCGTCGGCGTCGATCCAGATGCCGCGATCCGGTTGGGAGGCGTCCTGGACACCGTCGTAGAGGGCGAGGTTGACCAGGACCTGTTCGGTGGGCATGCGCATGGGGCGTCCTCAGAGTGAGCGTGCGACGGTCGGGGCCGTGGCGGAGTCGGTGAGCCAGCAGGCGACGCTGCGGCCGTCCAGCTCGACGGTGGGTGGCTGCTCCCCGCAGGGCGCGAACGCGTGCGGGCAGCGTGGCCGGAAACGGCACCCGGTGGGCGCGTTGGCCGGGTCGGGCACCTCCCCGGCGAGGATGGCGGGCAGGCGCGGGGTGGGCCCGATCTGCGGCACCGCGTCGATCAAAGCCCGGGTGTACGGGTGTCGGGGCTCGCGCCACAGCTCGCGGGTGGGCGCGGCCTCGACGATCCGGCCCAGGTACATCACCGCGGTCACGTCGGCGATCTCGTGCACCAGCGCCAGGTCGTGGGAGATGAAGAGCATGCCCATGTCGAGGTCGCGGACCAGCCCGACGAGCAGATTGACCACCTGGGCCTGGGACGAGGCGTCCAGCGCGGTGACCGGCTCGTCCGCGATGATCATCCGGGGTTCCGGGGCGAGCGCACGGGCGATCGCCAGGCGCTGCCGTTGACCGCCGGAGAACTGGTGCGGATACCGCTGTGCGGCGCTGGCCGGCATCGCCACCCGTTCGAGCAGCTCGTTCACCCGGGCCCGGCGGGCCGCCCCGGTGACAGCGGCGGGCACGCCGTCGAGGAGCTGGGAGCCGATGGTGCGCCGGGGGTTCAGTGAGGCGTACGGGTTCTGGAAGACCATCTGGAGGGCTACCTCGGCGCCGGAGCGGGGTCGCCAGCCCAGCGGGGTGACCGGTCGGCCGGCGTACCGGACGGTGCCGGCGCTCGGTGCGCTGAGACCGACCGCGACGCGGGCCAACGAGGACTTGCCGCACCCGGACTCGCCGACCAGTCCGACGATCTGGCCGGGCGACACCTCCAGGCTGACCCCGGCGACCGCCCGCACCCGACCGCGTCCGCGGGAGCGGTACTCGACCTCGACGTCGGTGAAGGACAGTCGCGAAGGCTCGGTGGTGGTCATGCGGCCACCTCCAACTGTGGGCGGACCACGCAGGCCACCGACCGGTCGGCGCCGGCGGGGGTGAGCGGGGGCGGGGCGGTGCCGCAGGACGGTTCGGCGTACCCGCATCGGGGTTGGAACGGGCAGCCCGGCGGGGCCTCCCCCGGGGCGGGCGGCGCGCCCGGGATGGGCCGCAACGTTCCGCCGGTCTGGGTGCCGTGCGGTCGGGCGCCGAGCAACGCGGCCGTGTACGGGTGGGTGGGTGCGGTCAGCAGCGCGCCCGTCGGGCCGGTCTCGACGACCCGCCCGGCGTAGAAGATGTAGCCACGGGTGGTGAGGGCACTGAGCACGCCGAGGTCGTGGGTGATGAACGCGACGGCCAGCCCGGTCTCGGCGCGCAACCGGTCCAGCAGCGCGAGGATGCCGGCCTGCACGGTCACGTCGAGAGCGGTCGTCGGCTCGTCGGCGATCAGCAGTCGAGGGCGGGCGGCCAAAGCGATGGCGATGGCAACCCGCTGCCGCATCCCGCCGGAGAACTGGTGTGGGTAGGCGCGCAGCGCCCGCTCCGGGTCCGGGATGCGGACCTGGTCGAGCAGGTCCACCGCGCGGCGGCCGGCGGCCCGGCGGTCCATCCGCAGGTGCACCCGCATGTGCTCGGTGAGCTGCCGGCCGACGGTGAGCATCGGGTGCAGGGCGGCGCTCGGGTCCTGGAAGACCATCGCGATGCCCGCACCGCGGACCCGCTGCCAGCCCCGGGAGTCCAGGCCCAACAGTTCCGTGCCGGCGTACCGGGCCGAGCCGCTGACCACCGCCCCCGCGGGCAGCAACCCGAGCAGGGTCTGCGCGGTGAGGCTCTTGCCGCAGCCGCTCTCCCCCGCGATGCCGACCAACTCACCCTCGTCGACGGTCAACGACACGTCGTGCAGGATCGGCAGCGGGCCACGCGGCGAGGGCAGGGTGACGGCCAGGGAGTCGACGTCGAGCAGCGGTGCCACCTCAGCGTCCCTTCGTGTAGCGGGGGTCGAGCCGGTCGCGCAGCGCGTCGCCGAGCACGTTGAAGGCCATCACCACGGTCAGGATGGCGAGGCCGGGAAAGACGCTGACCCACCACATCGACAGGTCCTGCGCGCCGAGGGCCACCATCGAGCCCCACTCGGCGGCCGGTGGGCGGGGACCCAGGCCAAGGAACGACAGCGCGGCGAGCAGCAGCACCGCGTTGCCCAGCTCCAGGGTGGCCAGCACGATCGCCGGGCCGACGCTGTTGGGCAGCACGTCGCGGCGCAACGCGCGGACCGGCCCGACGCCGAGCAGGCGGGCGGCGTTGAGGTAGTCGTCGCCGCGCATGCTCAGCACGGCGCTGCGGATCACCCGGGCGTAGACCGGCCAGGAGACGATGACCAGGGCCAGCACCGCGTTGCGCGTGCTCGGGCCGAACGCCGCCGTCACCGCCATGGCCAGGATGATCTGGGGGAACGCGAACACCAGGTCGGTCAGGCGCATCAGCGCCTCGTCGACGAACCGGCCGACGTATCCGGCGACCAGCCCGAGCAGCCCGCCGACCAGCAGCGCCAGCGAGACGATGGCCAGGGCCAGCGGGATGGACAGGCGTGCGCCGTGGATGACCCGGCTGAGGATGTCCCGGCCGAGCGAGTCGGTGCCGAACCAGTGCGCCGCGGAGGGCGACGCGTACCCGTCGGCGCTCTGCGCCAGCGCATCGTACGGTGCGAGAACGCCGGCGAGCAGAGCCAGCAGCAACCATCCACCGAGGATCGTCAACGCCGTCACGGTGATCGGCTGACGCCAGACCGGTCGGCTGGTCGAGGCGCCGCGCAGTCGGCCGAGCCAGCGACGTCGGCCCAGGGCCCGCTCCGCCTTCGGGTCTGCAAGTGTCGTCATGACAATCGGATCCTCGGATCGATGAGCCCGTACAGCAGGTCGACGGTCAGGTTGACCAGCGTGTAGACCAGTGCCACGAACAGGCTGACGCCGAGGATCGCGGGCAGGTCCAACGCGGTGGCGCTGCGGTACGCGTACTGGCCGACGCCGGGCCAGCCGAAGATGCTCTCGACCAGCACCGTCCCGGAGAGCAGCGAGGCGAACGCCAGGCCGGAGACGGTGACCACCGGCACCAGGCCGGCGCGCAGCAGATGCCGGCGCAGCACCACCCGGGTCGGCAGACCCTTGGCGTACGCGGCCCGGATGTAGTCCTGCTGGAGCACCTCCAGCATCGCCGAGCGGACGAAGCGGACCAGCATCGCCACTGTCAGCGAGGTCAGCACCAGCACCGGCAGGGACAGGTGCTGCGCGGCGTCCCAGGCGACGTCCCACTGCCCGGCGAGCGCGCCGTCGACCGTGTACATGCCGGTGACGGTGGGCGGCGGGCTGAAGTCCGTGGAGAGTCGACCGCCGCTGGGTGCCAGGCCGAGCTGGTAGAAGAAGACGTAGAGCACGACCAGGGACAGCCAGAAGGGCGGGGTGGAGAGCCCGAGCAGGGCGCCGACCCGGACGAGCTGGTCGGTGAGCCGACCGTTGCGGACCGCAGCGAGCATGCCGATCCCGGTGCCGATGAGCAGCGCCAGCACCATGCTCGGCAGGGCCAGCTCCAGCGTTGCCGGCACATAGTGCAGCAGGTCGTCCAGGACCGCCCGACCGGTCTGCTGGGAGTGACCCAGGTCGCCGTGCAGCAGGTTGCCCAGGTAGTGCAGGTACTGGGCCCAGAGCGGCTGGTCCAGGCCCCACTTCTCGCGGAAGGCGGCCACCGCGGCGGGGTCGTTGAGCGCCTGGTCGGAGAGGTTGGCGGTCACCGGGTCGCCGGGGACCACGTTGACCAGACCGAAGGTCACCACCGTGACGCCCAGCAGCAGGCCGGCGGTCACGGCCACCCGCTTGGCCAGGAAGGTCAGCAGCGGGTGGGCACCCCGGGGCCGGGACGCGGTCGTCGCGACCGCGCCCGGCTCACCGTCGTGAACTGTCGTCATGTGGTCGCCGACTACTTGCGGCCGACCGCGGCGACGTCCACCTGCCAACCGGCGGCGGTGTAGTCCGCCCCGGTCAGGTCCGTGGTCGCCACGACGATGGAGGAGTTGCTGGCCAGCACGAGGTACGGCGAGGACGCGTTCATCAGCCGCTGCCACTCCTGCATGGCGGTGGCCCGACCGGCCAGGTCGAGGGTCTCGGTGACCTTCTTGCCGGCGGCCACCACGGCCGGGTCGGCCCGCTCGATCGTCCAGCCGGAGCGCAGCGCGGTCGCCTGCCCCGGTGCCATGTTGTTGATCAGTGAGTCGGCGACGGGGTAGTTCAGGCTCTGCGGGGTGAACCCGAGGGGTGACTTCCCGCCGCGCATCTCGTCGAGGAAGGTGGTCAGCGGCTGCGGGTTGAGTTCCAGCTTGATGCCGGCCTCGGCGGCGTCGCCCTGCACCTTGGTGGCCACCGTGCCGAGGTCCACACCCTTGTAGGTGATGGCCGGGTAGGTGAACTTGACCGTCGGGTTGGTCAGGCCGGCCTCGGTGAGCAGCGCCTTGGCCTTGGCCACGTCCCGCTTGGACTCCTCGCCGGCCGGTAGCGCGCCCGGGAAGGCGGGCGCGACCAGGCCGGCGCCGGGGGCGGCACCCTTGCCGTACAGGGCGGCGATCCCCTGGTAGTCGATGGCGGCACGCAGCGCCTGGTTGAACTTCGGGTTCGAGGTGACGGCGGAGACGCCCGGGTCGGCGTTGAGGAAGAGGAAGTAGACGGTGTCCTGCACGCCGGAGGTTTGCAGGCTGCCCGGCAGTCCGTCGAGGAGCTTGCCGGAGATGTCCAGGGAGATCTCGGCGGCCTCGGCGCGCTGCATGGTCAGTTTCTGGGTCTGCACATCCATGTTGCGCAGCACGACCCGGGAGAACTGCGGCTTGGTGCCCCAGTACTTCGGGTTGGCCTCCAGCACCACCTGGGACGAGGGGTCGTAGGACTTCAGCACGTACGGGCCGCTGCCGACGGAGTTGGTGTCCAGGTACTGCTGCGCGGTGTCGCCCTGGGCGGCGTCGGCGCCGTCGCGGGCGCCGTGCTCCTTGGCGACCTTGGAGTTGAGCACCGCGGTCGACGGCATCGACAGCACCACCGGGATGTTCGGATCGGGGGTGGCCGAGGCGACCACGATGGTGCTGTCGTCGGTCTTGGTCACGGTCAGGCCGCTGACGGTGACCGCGGGGCTGGCCTTGATGTTCTTCAGGCGGTTGAGCGAGAAGACGACGTCGTCGGCGGTGAGCGGGCTGCCGTCGGCGAACGTCACGCCCTGCCGGAGCTTGAAGGTGAACGTCTTGGCGTCCGGCGACGCCTGGTACGACTCGGCCAGCGCGGGGACCGGCTTGCTCACGTCCGAGCCCTTGAAGGTGAGCAGGGTGTCGTAGAGGGCGTGCACGGCGGTCAGACCGGTTGCCTCGTAGACCCGGCCGGGGTCGAGGGTCTTGAGCACGAACGAGGTGTTCACGGTGAGGGTCTTGGCCGCACCGTTTGCGTTTCCACCACTGCCGCCGGCGCTACAGGCGCTGACGGAGAGGACGGCCAGCGTCGCCAGAGCGGACGCTCCGGCGAGGAGCCGGCGGGGAGACACCGACATGCTGTTCCTACCTTCGTATCGCGCGGCCCGCTGTGCGCGGGATCCGCGGGGCGTCGACGACCGCCGGGCGACACCACGCATACGGCCGGGCCGATGGGGTGGCGGCGTCGCGGGCTTCTCGGGGGCGTCGTCTCGGGGTTGGATGTAGACCGGACGGCCAGGGCCCGGTTCGCGCTTCAACGTGGCTTGTTTACTGGCGTCGAACTTTTCCGTCCGACGTTTAGTGATCCTAAACAGGGCTGTATAGTTTGGTCAATCAAGATTCAGCCACACTGAATTTGGAACGAGGACACATGCTCGGTGACCGACTCCGCGATCTGCGTCAGCAGCACTCCTTCACGCTGCGTCAGCTCGCCACAGCCGCCGACGTGTCCCCCGGCCTGCTCAGCCAGATCGAGAACGGCGCGACCGACCCCAGCCTGTCCACCCTGCGAAAACTCGCCCAGGTCTTCGACACCTCAATCGCGGAACTGTTCTCCGAGCCCGAGGCGCCACCGGTGCACATCAGCCGCGTCGGTGCCCGGACCAGGCTGGCCGCGCCACCCGGCCAGATCACCTACGAACGACTCACCCCTGGCCGTGGCGACCTGGAGGTGCTCCAGGCCCACCTCGCGCCCGGCGACGCCAGCTCCGCGGAGCCGTGGGCGCACCCGTCGACCGAGTGCGCGATCGTCATCACCGGTGAGGTCGTCGCCGAGATCGGCGGCGACTCGTACACCCTCAGCGCCGGTGAGTCGGTCACCTTCGACTCACGCCTGGCGCACCTATACCGCAACGCCAGCGATCAGCGCGCCCACCTGATCATCGCGGTGACACCGCCGACCCCCTGACCGACCACGGTGGACGGCTGAGGGGATCGACGGGACGCCGCCGCGGACCTAGCATGTCGACGAATGGATCTTCGAGATTGGCCCCTGCCGACCCCGGCAACCAGCCCAACCGAAGGGAGACGCGCATGCGTCGACCCCGTCATCTGGCACTCCTGAGCGTCGGCGTGTCCGGCGCCCTGGTGCTCAGCGCAGCCCCACCAGCGGCTGCGGCTCCGCCCACGCCCGCCACGCCCACCGGCATCGTGGTCAGCGACGGCATGACCCAACCAGTCTTCTCGCTCGCCGACGCGATCGAGGAGCGAGTGTACGTCCAGACCCCGGTGGACACCGACCACGACGGTCGACCCGACCGGGTGGCGATCGACATCTCCCGCCCCCGGGAAACCGCCACGCAGGGCTTCAAGGTGCCGGTCATCTTCGAGCACAGCCCGTACCGCAAGGGCACCTGGGGTGACGTGCCGTACCCGAGCGTGCTGGTCGACGACCTGCCGCAGAACGGTCTGACCGACCGCTCCGGGCATCGCGCGCTCGACGCTGGCGCACAGCGGGCCCAGGCGAAGGCCAACCTGCCCGGCTCGCTGGACGACTACTACGTGCCTCGCGGGTACGCGGTGGTGCTGGGCCAGAGCGTCGGCACCGGCGACTCGGACGGCTGCCCGACCAGCGGCGACCAGGCCGAGACGCTCGGCACCAAGGCGGTCATCGACTGGCTCAACGGCCGGGCCAAGGGGTACGACGCCAACGGCGCCCCGGTCACCGCCGGCTGGACCACCGGCGCGGTCGGCATGACCGGTGTCTCCTACAACGGGACGCTGCCCAACCAGGTGGCCACCACCGGCGTCAAGGGGCTCAAGACCATCGTGCCGGTCTCCGCGATCAGCAGCTGGTACGACTACTACCGGGCCAACGGCCTCGTCGTGGCACCCGGAACGTTCCAGGGCGAGGACCTCGACATCCTGGCCCAGTACACCGCCGGGCAGGCACGCGCCGAGGGGCCCTGCGCCGACGAGCTCGCGGACATCACCGCGAAGCAGGACCGGGTCACCGGCGACTACTCGAAGTTCTGGCGGGACCGCGACTACCTCGACGCCCGCGACGTCAAGGCCAGCGTCTTCGTCGTGCACGGCCTCAACGACTGGAACGTGAAGACCGAGCACTTCGCCGGCTGGTGGGACCAGCTCGCCAAGCGCGACGTGCCGCGCAAGATCTGGCTGCACCAGGGCGGGCACGGCGGCCCGGGCAGCAGCGCGTCGGTGACCCTGCCGGACGGCCGGACGTGGACCTACAAGCAGACCGAGAACCGCTGGTTCGACTTCTGGCTGTGGAACGTGCGCAACGGCATCATGGACGAGCCGACCGCGGTGCTCCAGCGCGAGGACCGCGCCTACACCACGTACGCCAACTGGCCCGACCCGGCCGCGCGGCAGGTCGGCCTGCGCTTCGCGGCCAGCGACGCCACCGCGCCCGGCGCGCTCACCACCGGCAAGCCTCCGAAGGGCAAGGTGGAGCAGAGCTTCGTGGACGAGGGCCGGACCATCCACCCGGACACCCTGGTGGCCAACCCGGACGCCGCCAGCGCCAACCGACTCGCCTACCGCTCCCCCGAGCTGACCCAGAGCGTGCGCGTCTCCGGGCGACCAGAGATGCGGCTGCGGATGGCGATCGACAACAAGCCGGACGCGAACCTCACCGCGTACCTGGTCGACTACGGCCCGGCCGGGTCGACCGTCGCCCCGACCGTGGTGACGCGAGGCTGGATGGACCCGCAGAACCGCAAGAGCGCCGAGCGCACCGAGCCGGTCAAGCAGGGCAAGCTGTACGACTACCGGTGGACCATGGAGCCGAAGGACTACATCTTCCCGGCGGGTCACCGGATCGGCGTGGTCGTCTTCTCCAGCGACCAGGAGTACACCCTGCTGCCGTTGGGCGGCACCGAGTTGCGGGTCGCGCCGAACGACAGCGAGCTGCGACTGCCGGTGGTCGGAGGGCGGGGCGTCCTCGGCTTCTGATCAGCCCGTTGAACGGGTGGGGCGGTCCGACGACGCGTCGGGCCGCCCCACCCGTGTTTGGCCGGCGGAGGTCTCGGTCTGTGCGAGTTCGGTCTCTGCGAGTGCGGCAAGGAGCCGCAGTTTCTCGTCGCTGTCGCTGCCCTTGTCGGGGTAGTAGACGACGAGGATGACGTCACCGATGGGGAGTTTGTCCCGGTGCAGTCGTAGTTCACCGACGACGGGGTGGTGGACCGTGGTCGTGCCGCCGTCGAGACTGCGGACATCGTGCCGGGCCCACAGGGTACGAAACCGCTGACTGGACAGAGCGAGTTCTCCGACCAGCTCGACGAACCGAGGGTTGTCGATGTCGTCGCCGATTGTGGTGCGAAGGGTGGCGATGAAGTCGGCTGTGGCCTTCGTCCAGTCCTGGTGGAAGGCTTGTTCCTCGGGATCGAGGAGGAGCGAGCGAAGCCGGTTCTGACCGGGCTGCAGGCGCGGCGAGAGCGCCACGGCCATGGGGTTGGAGGCCAGCACGTCGAACGCGCGTCCTTCGACGAACGCGGGGATCTGCAGGTGGGCGAGCAGCTCGTACACCCGTGCCGGTACGTGCTCGGACCGTTTGCGGCGCGGCGCCCTGGGGCGCGCTGCCGCGAGGTCGAGCAGATACGTCCGCTCGATGTCGTCGAGCTGCAGGACGCGGGCGAGTGATTCGAGGACCTGCGGTGAGGGGTTCTTGTCGCGGCCCCGTTCCAGGCGCAGGTAGTAGTCGGGGCTGATTCCGGCGAGCAGGGCGACCTCCTCACGCCGCAGGCCGGGCACGCGGCGCTTACCGCCGGTCGGGAGGCCCACCTGCGCCGGTGAGACCAGCTCGCGCCGGGCACGAAGGTAGCTGCCCAGCCGGTGGCCCTCGCCCGGTTCCTCATCCCTCATGTTCACCACCGTAATGCGGTGCGCGTGCCGTAGAGGGGCCCTGGTAGGACCTGGTCAAACGGGGGCACTGCCACATCCAGCCGGCTCCGTCAAGACTGTGGTTGCCCTGTTCTGCGAAGGACAGCTCGCATCACTGTTTGCGCCGCGAGTTCACGCGTCGGCGCCCTCTGGATTGAAGGGAAGATCTCATGGATCTCTCCAACCGCACCGTTCTCATCGTCGGCGGAACCTCGGGTATCGGCCGGGAGCTGGCCCGACGGTTCGCCGCGGCGGGCAGCACCGTGGCCGTTGGCGGTCGCAGCCCCGAGGCCCTCTCGGAGCTCGCCGGGGAAGGTTTCGGCACGTTCAGCATCGACGTCACGGACGGCGCCTCTGTCGCCTCTGTTCGGGACGCCGTGCTGGCCCGTTACCCCGAGCTGGACACGGTGGTGACGATGTCGGGTGTCATGCTCCTGGAGGACCTGCGCGACCCCGCGCACTTCGGGGCGGCAGAGGCGACGATCGACACCAACCTGGTCGGCACCATCCGGGTCATCGACGCCTTCACCCCACACCTGGTTCGTCGGGGCGCCGGCACCTTCATCACCGTCACCTCCGGCATCGCCTTCCTGCCGTTCCCGCCCATGCCCAGCTACGCCGCCTCGAAGGCCGCGGTGCACGCCTACTCCGAGGCGCTGCGCGCGCAGCTCGACGGCACCGGGGTCGGCGTGGTCGAGCTCGTTCCCCCGGCCGTCGCCACCGCGGGCCAGGAAAGGGTGAACCCGCACGCGCTGCCGCTCGACGACTTCGCCACCGAGGTCATGCACCTGCTCTCGGCGAACCCCACTCCGCACGAGATCCTGGTGAAGGGCGTTCTCATGCACCGTTGGGCCGAGCGTGACGGCACCTACGACGATCTCGTCGCGCAGCGTTCGAAGGCCCTGGCCATGCTCCCCGGCCGCGAAGGCTGACAACCGTCCCCGAATGGCGGCCTCCTCGCTCATCGCCCCGGTGTGGGCGACCAGGTCGCGGGCCGGTCTTCCGTCATGGGAGGCCGGCCTGCTCGCCGGCGGCACCCCGGTGTCGGCTCGAACGCCCATCGGGCCGCCCGCTCCGGACGTGCGGGGACCGTGCTCCCGACGGGTTGCGGATCTCGATGACCGAATGTCCGGTTCGTCATGGCGTCGATTGGGCAAGCCTGTCCGTTTTCGGGGGTGGTGTCCCGTGGTCGGGGGCACCCCGGCGGCGGAATCGCCGGCGGGGTCGGGTCGTTATACCTGGCAGATCACCGCACCCCCTTCGGGTCGGTGGCGGGCAGGCCCCGCCGGGAACACCCGGCCGACCGCCCCGGTTACATCCCCCGCAACGCCCGAGCAGGTCCCCCCGGATCGCCGACGTTGCCGTGAACTTCCCCCGCACGGCCACGCACCCCCCTGTTGAGCGCCGTGCGGATCCCCCAACGCAGAGGAGCACGCCATCATGCGTACCGATCTGATCCGCAAGACCGCCCTGACCGCCGCCGGC
>NZ_JBAKHR010000035.1:0-70326 GCF_036902955.1 Micromonospora sp. CPCC 205558 | reverse complement strand
GCCGGCGGCGGTCAGGGCGGTCTTGCGGATCAGATCGGTACGCATGATGGCGTGCTCCTCTGCGTTGGGGGATCCGCACGGCACTCGACAGGGGGGTGCGTGGCCGTGCGGGGAAGTTCACGGCAACGTCGGCGATCCGAGGGGACCTGCTCGGGCGTTGCGGGGGATGTAACCGGGGCGGCCGGTCGGGTGTTCCCGGCGGGGCCTGCCCGCCACCGACCCGAAGGGGTGCGGTGATCTGCCAGGTATAACGACCCGACCCGGCCGGCGATTCCGCCGCCGGGGTGGCCCCGACCACCCGACACCCCCACCCAAACCCGACAAATCACCCGCCGGCGAACCCGACACCACGGCCACCACGGCCACCACGGCATGATCGACTCGGGTTCACGGAAAACGCCGTGTCACGGTTGCCCGGGATAGCGCGACTTCATGAAAGGCGAGTGGATCACGCCGGACTGCGCGGTTCCCTGGCCCCACTGCGCTGCCAGTGCGGCCGATCATGCACTTTCGGTGGTCGGATTGCGCGGGATGCCCCATATGCCGCAACAGAAAGTGCAAGATCGCGACAGTCGGAGGGGGCGGGCGAGGCCGGTCGAGGCCGGGGGGCGGGGCGTGCGGGGGGCGGGGCGGGGCGGTTAGGCCGCGTTGAGCAGGTCCAGGACGGCGTCGCGGGCGGCCAGGACGGCTGCCTCGGACTGCGGGCCGTGGTTGAGGATGTCGAAGGAGTGCTGGGCGTCCGGCACCTCGATCACCCGCATCGGCCAGCTCTGGGCGGTCGCCGCGGGGAGGAACGCGTCGATGCCGGCCAGGACCGGTGGGATGTCCTGGCCGGCCCGGGTCAGCATCAGTGGCACGCCCGTGCCGGAGCCACCGGCGCAGCCGGGGTGGTCAGGACGAAGGGTCGTTGCGCGACGGGCATCGTGATACCCGCATCGTAACGATCATCAGCTGGCCCGGTTGCCCCGTCGACGATCTACAGGGGGCGGTTGGTCAGGACGGGTCGCCGCTCTTCGCGGCGTCGCTGGCCTGGGCGTGCCGCTCCAGTAGCCGCTGCCGGATCTCCTCCGGGGTGTACGCGCGCCGACGTCGTTCGGCCCGCGCGATGACCACACCGGAGGCCGCGACGCCGGCGAGCCCGGCCAGCCCGAGAACCTTCCACCACCGCATTCGTTGCCGCATCGGCCTAGGCTAGTCCCTCATGAGCATCAGCCTGGACGAGGCCGTCGAGTTGACCCGCACCGGTGACGTGTGGGTGTTCCGGGGTCGCAGCGTGCCGGACCGGGCGATCCAGATCACCACCAACAGCCCGGTGAACCACGTCGGAATGGCTGTGGTGTTGGACGACATGCCGCCGCTGATGTGGCACGCGGAGTTGGGCAGGTCGCTGCCCGACCTGTGGTCGGGCACCCACCAGCGCGGCGTCCAGCTGCACGACCTGCGGGACGCGGTCTGCGTCTGGGCCAACCGGTACGGCCAACGGGCCTGGCTGCGGCAGCTCGACCCACCTGCCGACGGGGAGATGGAACGGGCGGTGCTGCGGACGATCGCGCGGTTGGACGGCACACCGTTCCCGTCTACCGCGCAGTTGGCGTGGCGCTGGGCGCGCGGTCGGGTGCCGGCGCTGCCGCGCCCCGGTCGGCTGTCCGCGCTGGCGCGCTCGATCAGGCTGCCCGAGTTGCCGCGACCCGGCTGGCCAGCACTGGCACCTCGGCCGACCCCCGCCAACCCGGCCGAAGCGACCGGCTCGGCGGGCTCCAGCAGCCCCGCCAACCCGGTCGGATCAGCTGGGGAACGGGACCGGGCGCTGGAGACGGCGTACTGCGCCGAGGTGGTGGCGGTGACGTACGAGGCCATGGGGTTGCTGCCGGCGGGCCGGCGTCCGAACTGGTATGACCCGGGGCGGTTCTGGAGTGGGGACGACCTTGGTCTGGCCGCCGACGCCCGGTTGGGTTCGGAGATCGAGGTGCGGGTGCCACCGCGCTGAGGTTTGACCTGGGCGGTGACCGGCAATTGCTGTGAGCGTGAACGCCTCCACGGATCTTGACACGTTGGCCGACTTCTTCGACCGGTACGGCGTGGCGCTGACCTCCGGCGATCTGCCGGCCATCGCTGGCTGCTACGCCCTGCCGGGGATGGTGGTGGCCGACACCTACAGCTTCTCGTTCACGTCCGCGGCGGCGGTGGCGCTGTCCTTCGTGGGCGCCGCGCCCGACTACCAGGACCGGGAGTTGGTCGCGGCCCACGCCCGCATCGAGGACGTGCAACCGGTGTCCGCGTTGCTGACGATGGTGGCGGTGGAGTGGGAGTTCCTGGACAGTCGGGGGCAGGCGGTGCCGGGGGAGCGGTACCGCTATCTGCTGCGTACCTTGGATGACGAGCCGCGGATCTGCACGGTCGTCCGGACGGGTTGACCGACCGGGGCCGGTCGGTCCGATCCGTACCCACCCGGTTTCCGGTTCGTGCGGCGCTGGCTACGCTGTCGCGTCGGTGGGACGAGGGGAGACCTGATGGCGGTGCGGCCGGACGGTGCGGGAGATTCGCGGGCGGCGCGGGTTTTGGTGTCGGTGCCGTGGATCGTGGTGCTGCTCGGTGTGTGTGCGCTGGTGGTGCTCCTGGTGGTGGCGCTGTTGTCGTTCCGGACCAGGGAGCGGGATGTCGCGCCGCAGTCCGCGCCCCCGGCGTTCCTGCCGACTGTGCCGGCCGCCGCGTCGGCCACCGGTGGGCCGACCCCGGTCGGGGTGGAGCGGCGCTCGGCGTCGCCGAGCCCGTCGCGCAGCAGCCGGACGCCGTCGCCGCCGGCCACGGTGACCGGCTCGCCCACTCCGGGGCGGACGGGTGTCGTGATCGCGCCGACGACACCGGCGGACGACACGGTCGACGCCCGGTACCAGGTCGGCGGGAACGGCTGGGACGGGGACGCGGCGGTGCTGTCGATCGCCAACAAGTCGAGTCGGTCGGTGGACTGGCAGGTGGAGTTGACGTTCGACGACGACACGTGGGCCCTGCGAGTCGGTGATGATTCGGGCGTCTCGGTGCGGGGGCGCGGGCACGGGGAGTTCGTGTTGCGCGGCACCCGTTCGCTGGAATCGGGTAACTCTCGGACGCTGCGGCTGCGCGTCGGCTTTGGTGAGTCGGCGCAGCGACCGCTCAAGTGCACGATCAACGGGGTCGACTGCCGGATCGGCTGAGCTGGAGCCGGTCGGTGGTGTGAAGCCGTTGCGCGGCCAAGGCTTTCCCGCTCGGGCCGCCGATCGCTACGCTGCGCGGACGGTCCGCTGAGGGAGGTACATGTCCGGCATGCGCCGTGTTCCGCGCCCGCCGCACGGTCCGGTCGCGATCGCAACGTCGCCCTGGATCGTGGTGGGCGCCGGTGTCGTCGTGATGGTGGTCCTGCTCTTCGTGGCGCTGGGCGCGTATCGGGGACGTAGCCCTGCGCCGGACGGCGCGCAGCCGCCGGCGCTGCCGGTGCCGTCCGTGGTGGGGGCGCCGAGCGTGCCCACGTCGGTGCCGTCTCCGGCGCCGGTGTTGCCGGGGGTGTCCGGGCGTGCCAGCGGGCTTCCGCCGAGCGCCGCAGCCGGGTCCGGTTCACCGTCCGCCGATCCGGCCGATGCGTCTGCCGGTCCGACGGTCGGTCCGACCGGGAGACCGACGGCGACGCCGCCGCCGACCCGGGCGGCGCCGGGCCAGCCGGCGATGACCGGACGGTACCGGGTGGTGCAGAGCTTCGACGGTGGCTTCATCGGCGAGGTGTCGATGGTGAACACGTCCGCCCGGAGCCGCGGTTGGACGGTGCGGTTGGAGTTCTCCGGTGGACGGTTGGTGACCGCCTGGGTGGAGGGGGTCCCACAGGGGACGATCCGGCAGAGCGACGACGGCTTCACGTACGTCAGCGGGGTCGAGGTGTCACCCGGGGGCTCGGTGTCGTTGCGGTTCCACATGGAGCGGACGTTCAGCACACCACGGGAGTGCACCGTGGACGGGGTGCGCTGCAACGGGTTCTGAGCGGCGGTTTCGCAAGGATGCTGCTTTGTTGCGACCATGTTTGCAAGGTATTGCAGATTGTTTCGGCAAGGGTTAGCGTGCGGCCATCAGCGACCAGAGGAAGGCGTCGATGAAACCCCCGCCGATACCGCGCACCGCCCTGCTGGCCCTTACCTCCCTGCTCACCGTCACCCTCGCCGGCGCTCCGGTCGCCGTGCAGCCCGCCGCCGCGAGCCCTCAACCGTCCGACCGTGCCTCACTTGCGGTCGGCGGCGCGACCCAGTGGCGCGACGAACCCAGCGCCGACGCGCTGCTGAAGGCCGGCGGCAACGCCGGCCGCGCCGAGCAGTTCTACTTCGTCCTGCCGGACCGGTTCGCCAACGGAGACCCCCGCAACGACCGGGGTGGCCTCACCGGTGACCGGCTGCGCACCGGCCTGGACCCCACCGACAAAGGCTTCTACCACGGCGGCGACCTCAAGGGCGTCATCGACAAACTGGACTACATCCAGGGGATGGGCACCACTGCCATCTGGCTCGCCCCGATCTTCAAGAACCGGCCGGTGCAGGGTGCCGGCAACGACATCTCAGCCGGCTACCACGGCTACTGGATCACCGACTTCACCCAGGTGGACCCGCACTTCGGCACCATGGAGGAGATGAAGCGCCTGGTCAAGCTCGCCCACCAGCGCGGCATCAAGATCTACCTCGATGTGATCGTCAACCACACCGCCGACGTGATCAAGTACGCCGAGAACACGTACGCGTACGTGGACAAGGCGACCTCGCCGTACACCGACGCGCAGGGCCGGGCGTTCGAGGACCGCAACTACGCCGACGGCAGCCGCGCGTTCCCACCGGTCAACAAGGAGTCCTTCCCGTACACGCCGACATTCGCCGAGCCGAAGGACGCGAACGTCAAGGTCCCGGCCTGGCTGAACGACGCCACCATGTACCACAACCGGGGTGACTCCACCTTCGCCGGAGAGAACAGCGAGTACGGCGACTTCTTCGGCCTCGACGACCTGTGGACCGAGCGTCCCGAAGTGGTCCGGGGCCTGACCAAGGCGTACGGGGACTGGATCGGCGCTACCGGCGTCGACGGGTTCCGGTTGGACACCGTGAAGCACGTCAACATGGACTTCTGGCCGCAGTTCAGCCAGGGCATCGAGCGGGCCGCCGAGAAGGCCGGCAAGAAGGACTTCTTCATGTTCGGCGAGGTGTACAGCGCCGACCCGGAGATCAGCTCCAGCTACGTCCGGCAGGGTGGCCTGCCGGCCACCCTCGACTTCGCCTTCCAGGAGGCCGCGCGCGGCTTCACCGCCGGCGCCGGCTCGGCGAAGGCCCTCGCCGACGTGTACGCCCGCGACGACCTCTACGCCGCCCGGAACACCGACGCGGGCCGGTTGACCACCTTCCTCGGCAACCACGACATGGGCCGGATCGGCTCGTTCATCGCCGGTGGCGGCACCGACCCGGCCAGCCACCTGCGTCGCGACCAGCTCGCCCACCAGTTGATGTTCCTGACCCGTGGCCAGCCGGTGGTCTACTCCGGCGACGAACAGGGCTTCACCGGTCCGGGCGGGGACAAGGACGCCCGCCAGGACATGTTCGCGTCGAAGGTCCCCGACCACCTCGACGACGACCTGCTCGGCACCGACCGTACCCACGCCAGCGACCAGTTCGACCCGACCCACCCGCTGTACCGGACGATCGCCGACCTGGGCCGGCTGCGCCAGGCGCACCCGGCGCTGCGCGACGGTGTGCAGATCACCCGGTACGCGGCCGACGGGCCCGGCGTCTTCGCCGCCTCCCGGATCGCCCCGGCCGACCGGATCGAGTACGTGGTGGCCGTGAACAACGCCGACACCGCGCAGACTGTCACCGTGGACACCTGGTCGGCCGGCGCCACCTTCACCGGCATCTACGGCGGCGCCGGCACCACGCCGGCCGGCGGCGCGTGCTGCGCCGGAGCGCGGGCCGACGGTGACGGTGAACTGACCCTGACCGTGCCGCCGCTGTCGGCAGTGGTGTACCGGGCCGGCAGCCCCATCGCACCGGTGGCCGACAAGCCGACCATCACCATCACCAACCCGATTCCGGGCGCGCCCGTCGCCACCCGGGCTGCGGTCACCGCCCGGGTCACCGGCGACCCGCTCTCCACCGTCACCGTCGCGGCCCGGGTGGCCGGCGGCCGGTGGACGCTGCTGGGCAGCGCCGACCACGCCCCGTACACCGTGCAGCACGACCTGACCGGCCTGGCCGGCGGGGTCCAGGTCGAGTACAAGGCGGTGGTCCGCGACGGTCGGGGCCGTACCGCCACCGCCCGGTCCGCAGCGGTCGTCGGCACCCCGACGCAGGGCAACTCCCGGGAGTGGGCGGTGGTGCACTACCAGCGCCCCGCCGGCGGGTACGACGACTGGGGGCTGTACGCCTGGGGGGACATCGACCCGGCGTACGTCACCGAGTGGCCCAAGGGGCAGCCGTTCGCCGGGGAGGACTCCTACGGCCGGTTCGCCTGGGTGAAACTCAAGCCGGGCGCGACGTCGGTGAACTTCCTGGTCGTCGACAAGGCTGGTACGAAGGACGTCGCCCATGACCGCAGCATCGACGTCACCCGGACCGGCGAGATCTGGCTCAAGCAGGGCGACCCGGCGATCTACCCGAGCAGGCAGGCGGGCACTGGTGAGGAGGACCCGCCGGTCGAGGAGGGCACCGCCGTGCTGCACTACCGGCGGGCCGACGGCAACTACGACGGCTGGGGCCTGCACCTGTGGGACGGCGCGGCCAACCCGACCGAGTGGTCCGCCCCGCTGCGGCCGAGCGCCGTCGACGCGTTCGGGGCGGTGTTCCGGGTGCCGCTGGCGGCCGGCGCCACCGGCCTGAACTACATCATCCACCAGGGCGACACCAAGGATCTGCCCGATGACCAGCGGCTCGACTTCGCCAGCACCGGCCGGGAGGTCTGGCTGATCGCCGCCACACCGGGCCGCCTGCTGCCGTCGACGGCCAGCACCACCGGCGGGGACACCGACACCAGCAAGCAGAAGGCGCACTGGATCGACCGGTCCACAGTGGCGTGGCAGACGACCCCGACCGACGGCAAGACGTACGCGCTGATCGCCGCGCCCACCGGCGGGGTCAGCGTGGTCGACGGCGAGCTGACCGGCACGTACACCAGCTTGCCGCTGCGAGCGCAGCGCAACGGGCTCACCGAGGCCCAACGCGACAGGTTCCCGCACCTGTGGTCGTACCGTAGCTTCGCCCTGGACCGGGCGGACCTGGCCAAGGTCCCGGCGGCGCTGCGGGGGCAGTTGCTGGTCACCGAGCGCGACGCCGAGGGAGCGCTGCTCGCCGCGACCGGCGTGCAGATCCCCGGCGTGCTCGACGACGTGTACTCCCGGGCGGCCGACGCCACCCTCGGGCCCACCTTCGCGGGCCGGACGCCGAGCCTCGCGCTGTGGGCGCCGACCGCCCGGAGCGTGAGCCTGCACCTGTTCGATTCGCCCACCAGCGCGCCGAAGACGGTGCCGATGCGCCGCGACGACCGCACCGGTGTCTGGTCGGTGCGCGGCGACCACACCTGGACCGGCAAGTTCTACCGGTACGAGGTGCGGGCCTGGCAGCCGGCGGCGCAGCAGATGATCATCGCGTCGGTGACCGACCCGTACTCGGTGGCCCTCGCCGCGGACTCCACCCACAGCCAACTCGTCGACCTGAACGACCCGGCGCTGGCCCCTCCCGGGTGGCGCACGCTGCGCAAACCGGCACCGGTGCCGGCCGCGAAGGCGCAGATCAGCGAGCTGTCCGTGCGGGACTTCTCCATCGCCGACGAAACCGTGCCGACCGAGCGGCGAGGGACGTTCCTCGCGTTCGCCCAGCCGAAGAGCGCCGGCATGACCCACCTGCGGGCGCTCGGCGACGCCGGAGTCACCCACCTGCACCTGCTGCCGGCGTTCGACTTCGCGACCATCCCGGAGAAGCGGGCCGACCAGCGCCAGCCGGCCTGCGACCTGGCGGCGCTCCCGCCAGACTCGGCCGAGCAGCAGAAATGCGTGGCGGCGGTCGCGGAAACCGACGGCTACAACTGGGGGTACGACCCGCTGCACTACACCGTGCCGGAGGGCGGCTACGCCGTCGACCCGGTCGGCGCGGCGCGGACCACCGAGTTCCGGCGGATGGTCGCCGGGGTGAACGACGCCGGGCTGCGAGTGGTCATGGACGTTGTCTACAACCACACGTCGGCGGCCGGCGCCGACCCGAAGTCGGTGCTCGACCAGATCGTGCCCGGCTATTACCACCGGCTGCTGGAAGACGGCACGGTGGCCAACTCCACCTGCTGCGCCAACACCGCTCCCGAACACGCCATGATGGGCAAGCTGGTGGTCGACTCGCTGGTCACCTGGGCCCGACAGTACAAGGTGGACGGCTTCCGCTTCGACCTGATGGGTCACCACCCGAAGGCGAACATCCTCGCCGTCCGGGCGGCACTGGACCGGTTGACCGTCGCCCGCGACGGCGTGGACGGCCGCTCGATCCTGCTCTACGGCGAGGGCTGGAACTTCGGCGAGGTCGCTGACGACGCCCGTTTCGTCCAGGCCACCCAGGCCAACATGGCCGGCACCGGCATCGGCACCTTCAACGACCGGCTGCGCGACGCGGTGCGCGGCGGCGGACCGTTCGACGCCAACCCCCGGGTGCAGGGTTTCGCCTCGGGGCTCTACACCGACCCGAACGGCGACCCCGTCAACGGATCACCGGCCGAACAGAAGACCCGGCTGCTGCACGCCCACGACCTGCTCAAGGTGGGGCTCACCGGCAACCTGCGCGGCTACCGGTTCACCGACACCGCCGGGCGGCAGGTCACCGGGGCGCAGGTGGACTACAACGGCTCCCCGGCCGGCTACACGGCCGCGCCGGGGGAGGCCGTCACCTACGCCGACGCCCATGACAACGAGATCCTGTACGACGCGTTGGCGTACAAACTGCCGCAGGCCACCACGGCCGCGGACCGCTACCGGATGCAGGTGCTGGCGCTGGGCACGGTGGTGCTGGGACAGGGCACCGGGTTCGTCACCGCCGGCACCGAGCGGCTGCGGTCGAAGTCGCTGGACCGCAACTCGTACAACTCCGGCGACTGGTTCAACCAGATCCGCTGGGGCTGCGAACGTGGCAACGGGTTCGGCGTCGGTCTGCCGCCCGCGCCCGACAACGAGGACAAGTGGTCGTACGCGAAGCCGTTGCTGGCCGACCCGGGCCTGGTGCCGGACTGCGCGGCGATCAGCACCACCGACGCCCGGTACGCCGAGTTGCTGCGCATCCGGGCATCGTCGCCGGTGTTCGGGCTGGCCACCGCCGAACAGGTGCAGCAGCGCGTCGCGTTCCCGCTCTCCGGTGCGCAGGAGACACCGGGTGTGCTGACCATGACCCTGGACGCCCGCGGGCTGGGCGGGCCGTGGAAGTCGTTGACTGTCGTCTTCAACGGCACCCCGTCGGCGGCCACCCAGACGGTGACCGGGCTGCGCGGAGCGGACGTGGCACTGCACCCGGTGCTGGTCGACTCGGCCGACCCGGTGCTGCGTACCGCCTCGTTCGACCGGGCGGCCGGCACGTTCACCGTACCGGCGCGCAGTGTGGCGGTCTTCGTCCAGAAGTGAGCTGGACCGGCCCCCTTCCGCGTCTCGCGGAAGGGGGCCGGTGCCCAGCGGGCCGGCGGTGGGTATGCGGCGGCCCCGCCGGATCCGGTCCTTCGACCGTTCCCGACGGGGCCGCTTGTCGCTCCCTCTATGTTCCCTACTCCCTGAGCCGGTGGTGGTCCCGTCAGCCGAAGCAGTTGGGGACGGGGTTGCCGGTGCAGTTGGTGGGTCGGTTGCCGACGATCACGGTGTGTGGGTCGGTGGTGACCGCGCCGGTGTTGAGGATGCCGCCTGCGCCGCCGGGTGCGGGGACGAGGGCGGTGTTGTTGGTGATCTTTGTGGTGGTGAGGCGGAGGGTCGCGGTGTTGAGGATGCCGCCGCCGTTGGTGGATTGGTTGCCGTTGACCTCGGTGTTGCGCAGGGTCACGGTGCCGCCGATGATGTTGAGGATGCCGCCGCCGCCGAGGCCGTCACTGGTGTTGCCGACGATCTTGCTGTCCTCGACGGTGGTGGTGCTGCCGGTGGTGTTGGTCAGGCCGCCTCCGCCGCCGACGGCGGCGTTGTTGGCCACGGTGACGTTGCGCAGGTTGGTGCGGGCTGCGAGCGTGGTGAGGATGCCGCCGCCGGTCCCGACTGCGTTGTTGCCGGTGACCTGGCTGTCGTGCAGGTCGATGATGCCGCCGGTGGTGGCGATGGCGCCGCCGCCGCCGATGGCGCGGTTGTTCTTGAATTCGACCTTGTAGCCCTGGACGGTGCCGATGAAGTTGTTGATCGCACCGCCGGCGGCGCCCGCGCTGTTGCTGTCGAAGCGGGATTCCTTGAGCTTGAGCAGGCCGGTGTTGTTGATACCACCGCCGGCTGCCGTGGCGATGTTGCGCTCGACGGTGCTCTTCTCCAGCTCGGTGGTGCCGGCGTTGTTGATCGCGCCGCCGATGCCGGCGTTGTTGTTGACCAGGTGGGTTTCCTTGAGGCGGGCGGTGCCACCAGCGGCGACGTTGATGGCGCCGCCGGCGGCGGCTTGGCCGCCCTTGACGGTGACGCCCTCCAGTCGCAGGTCGCCGCCGCTGGCGACGCTGAAGATGCCGAACGGGGCGGCGGCGGCCGCCCGGACGATCGTGGACTTCTCGCCCTTGATGGTGATCTGCTGGGTGATCGGCGGCAGGCCGAGCCCACCTGCTGTGGTGGTGAGGCTGTAGGTGCAGCCGGCGGCGAGCTTCAGCGTCGCGCCCTGCTCGGCGTTGGCCAGGGTGATCGCCGCGATCAACCGGTTCGGGTCACACGGCACCTCCCGCACCCGCTCGTCCTTGCCCCGCTCGTCCTTGCCCCGCTCGTCCTTGCCCCGCTCGTCCTTGCGCTCATCCCAGCCGTGCTCCGGCTCGTACTGGTCGCCGCGGGCGTCGTCCTTCGTGACCTGCTCGGCCGACGACCACTTCAGGTGAGTAAGGCCGGCGGCCCCGGCGGAGGTGGCGACGCCGACCCCCGCGAGGCTGACCATGCCGGTCAGACCGGCCACGCCGGAAGCGAGCCACACCTTGCGCTGGCGCTTGCGCTTAGCGGTGCCCTCGCCATCGTTCTTCCGAAGGTAGTTGGACATCGGAGTTTCTGCCCTCTCCTCGTATGAAAGTCCGCTCCGCCACGGCGAGGCGTACTTCGCTACAAATCGGTTGTAGCTCCTAAAGAACACCGTATGAGAAACATCTTCACTATGGGGCGTTATCCGAAGAAACCCCACATTCGGTGCAGGGATGCCCTGCGTGGTCCTGTCCGGGACCGAGAGGCCTGGGTGTGGTCAGCCGGACACGGAACGCGCGGCCGTATCGCAACGGGCTCAAGAGGCCGATAGGGCGCTTCGTCGGACTGGGTGGCGGTCGGTCGACGGGCTGCGGAACTTCGGCGCCGGAACCCTGACGGTCGAGCACGCCCGCCGAACAGGGGCTCCTCCCCGATCGGGGAGGAGCCCCTGTTCATCTATGTGTTTCAGCCGAAGCAGTTGGGGACGGGGTTGCCGACGCAGTTGGTGGGTCGGTTGCCGACGATCACGGTGTGTGGGTCGGTGGTGACCGCGCCGGTGTTGAGGATGCCGCCTGCGCCGCCGGGTGCGGGGACGAGGGCGGTGTTGTTGGTGATCTTTGTGGTGGTGAGGCGGAGGGTCGCGGTGTTGAGGATGCCGCCGCCGTTGGTGGATTGGTTGCCGTTGACCTCGGTGTTGCGCAGGGTCACGGTGCCGCCGATGATGTTGAGGATGCCGCCGCCGCCGAGGCCGTCACTGGTGTTGCCGACGATCTTGCTGTCCTCGACGGTGGTGGTGCTGCCGGTGGTGTTGGTCAGGCCGCCTCCGCCGCCGACGGCGGCGTTGTTGGCCACGGTGACGTTGCGCAGGTTGGTGCGGGCTGCGAGCGTGGTGAGGATGCCGCCGCCGGTCCCGACTGCGTTGTTGCCGGTGACCTGGCTGTCGTGCAGGTCGATGATGCCGCCGGTGGTGGCGATGGCGCCGCCGCCGCCGATGGCGCGGTTGTTCTTGAATTCGACCTTGTAGCCCTGGACGGTGCCGATGAAGTTGTTGATCGCACCGCCGGCGGCGCCCGCGCTGTTGCTGTCGAAGCGGGATTCCTTGAGCTTGAGCAGGCCGGTGTTGTTGATACCACCGCCGGCTGCCGTGGCGATGTTGCGCTCGACGGTGCTCTTCTCCAGCTCGGTGGTGCCGGCGTTGTTGATCGCGCCGCCGATGCCGGCGTTGTTGTTGACCAGGTGGGTTTCCTTGAGGCGGGCGGTGCCACCAGCGGCGACGTTGATGGCGCCGCCGGCGGCGGCTTGGCCGCCCTTGACGGTGACGCCCTCCAGTCGCAGGTCGCCGCCGCTGGCGACGCTGAAGATGCCGAACGGGGCGGCGGCGGCCGCCCGGACGATCGTGGACTTCTCGCCCTTGATGGTGATCTGCTGGGTGATCGGCGGCAGGCCGAGCCCACCTGCTGTGGTGGTGAGGCTGTAGGTGCAGCCGGCGGCGAGCTTCAGCGTCGCGCCCTGCTCGGCGTTGGCCAGGGTGATCGCCGCGATCAACCGGTTCGGGTCACACGGCACCTCCCGCACCCGACCATCCTTGCCACGCTCATCCTTGCGCTCATCCCAGCCCTGACCGCTCCAGTCGCCGCCGGACCACTCGTCCTCGTCCGTGCCCTCGGCGCCCTCGTTGGCCTTGCCGGCGTCGCTGACGTTCTGCTTCGGCATTGACGCCTGGGCGTCAGTCAGTCGATCAGCGCCGCCGGACTTGTCGTCCCGGGCTGCGATGCCACCCAGGGCCGCCAAGCCGACCATGCCGGTCAACCCGGCAACACCGGCGGCGACCCAGAGTTTCCGCCGCCCTGTTCTCGGTGGGGCCGGTGCGGCCCCACCGTCGGTACTCGTTACGTCGTTGGACATCAGAGCCTTCCGCCCTCTCCTGCTGCAGACGGGATCGCACCGCCCGAGGCGCCACGACCAGCTACAAATGGCTTGTAGCCAACTGATACCCACCGTATGAGAACCATCTTCGCAATGCAGACTGATCTGAAATATCCACGCATTGGGCGTAGAGCGGACACAGGTGGTCAACCGCGTCGGGTCGACAGAAGAAGGGCTCTACCAGCACAAACGCCAACAGGCGGCGTGGCTGGTTCACCCCGGGTCGCAGCGCCCCACGTGATCCACTCGGCTGGCTGATAGCGCGCTATCTGAGCGTCGGGATGTAAGTCGGGATGGCTGGGTCGGGTGGACGCGGGCCGGCGAGTGCTGGGACAGGCCTGATGGCGCGGTGAGCCTGGGCCGGAAGGGTCTGGCGGAGGGGTGGTGCCGGCGGGTGCGGGCCGTAGAGGGCTGGGTCCGAATGCTTCGACGCGGCACCGAGGGGGTCTTGCGGTGAGGTGAGTCGGGGTCGCGGTGTGCGGATACCGAACAGCGGTCGCCTCCAAAGCATGATCCACTCGGCTTTCCTGATAACGCGGTATCCGGGCGACGCGGATAGCACGACTTCAAGAAAACCGAGTGGATCACGGTCGAAGCTCAACCCGCCACCCCTCGAGCAAGGGCGTGGGCCAGGGGCAGCCCGGTCGGCTGGCGGGCCAGCTGGGCTGGGCGGGTTAGCTGGGCAGGCGAGGGCCGGCTTCGCGCTGTGCGGCCAGCCAGGTTTCCACCTCGTCGGAGGTGCGTGGCAGCCCGGCCGACAGGTTCACCGCGCCGGTCGCGGTGACCAGCACGTCGTCCTCGATCCGAATGCCCACACCGCGCAGCTCGGCGGGGACCAGCTCGTCCTCCGGCTGGAAGTACAGACCGGGCTCGACGGTGAGCACGTAGCCCTCGCCCAGGGCGCCGTCGCGGTACGTCTCCTTGCGGGCGTTGGAGCAGTCGTGCACGTCGATGCCGAGCATGTGGCCGAAGCCGTGCAGCGTCCACCGCCGGTAGACGGTCGACTTCTCGTCCATCGCCTCGTCCACGCTCACCGGCAGCAGACCCAGCTCGGCCAGCCCCTCGGCGAGCACCCGCATGCAGGTCAGGTGGACGTCCTTGAACTTCACCCCGGGGCGGATGGCCTCGATGCCGGCCTGCTGCGAGGCGTACACGATGTCGTAGACCTGGCGTTGCAGGGCGGTGAACCGCCCGCTCACCGGCAGCACCCGGGTCACGTCGGCGGTGTAGAGGTTGCGGCCCTCGACACCCATGTCCATCAGCAGCAGGTCACCCGGTCGGGTGGCGCCGTGGTTGTGCACCCAGTGCAGGATCGTGGCGTGCTCGCCGGCACCGACGATCGAGCCGTACCCGACGTCGTTGCCGTCGTGGCGGGCCCGCAGCGCGAAGACGCCCTCCAGCAGCCGCTCGGAGACCGCCCGGTCGGCCGGCAGGATCCGGGCCACGTCCTCGAAGCCGCGGACGGTGGCGTCGATCGCGTCCTGGAGTTGGCCGATCTCCCACTCGTCCTTGACCAGCTTCATCTCCGAGATGGCGATCGCCAGCTCCCGGTCCCGAGCCGGTTGGCCCTCGGCGCGGGGCCCGTCGTAGGGGCGGACGGCCGCGTCCACCTGGGCGTCGAAACCGCGCAACACCCGGGTACGCCCCGGCGCCAGGTCGGCGAGCGTCGCCTCCAGGCCGGTCAGGTCGGCGGTGGGCAGGCCCAGCTCGGTCGACTTCTCGCCGAGGGTGGGCCGCCGGCCCACCCACAGCTCGCCGTTGCGGCTGCGGAAGAACTCGTCGGTCTCCCGGGAGGACCGGGGCCGCATGTACAGCGTCGCGTCGTGCCCCGAGCCGTTCGGGCGCAGCACCAGCACACTGTCGGCGTCGTGGTCGCCGGTCAGGTAGGCGAAGTCGCTCCCTGGCCGGAACGGGTAGTCGGTGTCGTTGGCCCGGACCTTCTCGGTGCCGGTGGGGATCACCAGCGTCTCGCCGGGGAAAGCCGCCGAGAGGGCCGCCCGTCGCTTCGCGTAGTTGGGTGTCTCCGGGCGGGGCGTCACAGGGAGCGCGGTGTCGTGCCAGCCCTGCCGCATGAAGGACAGGAACGCCTCCGGGTAGTCCGGATCGTGCGATTCCGTACCGTCCGTCGGCGTACCGTCGGTCTGTCCCTCGGTCATTGCGCCGCTCCCTCCGCTTCGTTGCTGGTCCCGACCGTACCGCGCGCCCGGTTGGCGGTAACGCCCCCCGGGAGTCGGGTGGATCGACGGACGGCTGCAAGGGCCGACAGCGCGCGTGGAAAGATGGCCACCATGTGCGGACTTCTGGCCTTCTTCAGCGCGAACGGCAACGCCGCCGCGCATCGCGACCACATCGCCGGAGCGTTGGAATGCCTGCACCACCGCGGCCCCGACGAGACCGGGGTCGAGGTGGTCGGCGACGCCTCCGGCCGGTACGCGGACGGCGTGTTCGCCCACAAGCGGCTGGCCATCATCGACGTCGCGTCGAGCCACGAGCCACTGCCCTACGCGAACGGCCGTTACCTGCTGACCTTCAACGGCGAGATCTACAACTACATCGAGCTGCGCGAGGAGTTGATCAGGAACTTCGGCGCCCAGTTCGCCACCGCCGGTGACGGCGAGGTGATCGTCGCGGGCTACCACTTCTGGGGTGAGCAGGTGCTCACCCGGCTGCGGGGCATGTTCGCCTTCGTCATCTGGGACCGGCAGGAGCGCCGGGCCTTCGGCGCCCGCGACTACTTCGGTATCAAGCCGATGCACTACCTGGAGACCGCCGACGGCCTCTACCTGGCCTCGGAGAAGAAGGCGCTGCTGCCGTTCGCGCACAGCAACTACCAGGGCGACGCGGGCGTCGACACGGCCAACCTGAGCCACTACCTGACCCTGCAGTACGTTCCCGAGCCCGGCACCCTGCACAAGGGCATCAGCCGGATCGGCTCGGGGGAGTACCTGAACTGGACCCCGGGCGGCCGGATCGACGTACGCCGGTGGTACCGGCCGGTGTTCCGGCCGGCGCCGGTCGACGACGAGCAGAAGCTCTACCACGAGATCCGCGAGACGCTGCGGGAGAGCGTGCGCATGCACATGCGCTCCGACGTGCCGGTCGGCTCGTTCCTATCCAGCGGCATCGACTCCACCGCGGTGGTGGCGCTGGCCCGGGAGTTCAACCCGAACATCCTCACCTTCACCGTCGGCTACGACGTGCCGGGTTACTCGGAGATCGACGTCGCGCAGGATTCGGCCCGGCACCTCGACGTCACCACGATCCCCACCAAGATCGGTCCGCAGGACATGATCGACGCGCTGCCGAAGATCGTCTGGCACCTGGACGACCCGGTGGCCGACCCGGCGCTGGTGCCGCTCTACTTCGTGGCCAAGAAGGCCGCCGAGCACGTCACCGTGGTGCTCTCCGGTGAGGGCGCGGACGAGTTCTTCGGCGGCTACACGATCTATCGGGAGCCGCTGTCGCTGGGCACCGTCAACGGCCTGCCCGGCGGTGTGCAGAAGGGGCTGCGCGCGGTCTCCAAGGCGATCCCGCAGGGGGTCAAGGGCAAGAGCTTCCTGGAGCGCGGCACCACCCCGATCGAGGAGCGTTACTACGGCAACGCGCGGATGTTCACCGAGGAGGAGAAGCAGCACCTGATGCGCCGCTACGACCCCTCGGTGCGCTACACGGATGTCACCGCCCCGATCTACGCCGAGTGCACCGAGCTCGACGACGTCACCAAGATGCAGTACGTCGACCTCTACACCTGGCTGCGCGGCGACATCCTGGTCAAGGCCGACCGGATCTCGATGTCGCACTCGCTGGAGGTGCGGGTGCCGTTCCTCGACCGTGAGGTCTTCGACGTCGCGGCGAAGATCCCGGTCGACCTGAAGCTGCCGCCGCGCTCCGACGCCACCAAGTACGCGATGCGTCAGGCGTTGCAGGGGGTCGTGCCGCCGGCCATCGTCAACCGCAAGAAGCTGGGCTTCCCGACCCCCACCCGGGTCTGGCTGCGCGGCGAGATGTACGAGTGGGCACGGCACGTGCTCAGCACGTCGGGTGCGGGCGATCTGCTCGACCTGTCGTACGCGCTGCGGTTGCTCGACGAGCACAAGCGGGAGGAGGCCGACCACTCCCGCAAGGTGTGGACGGTGTTGATCTTCTGCATCTGGCACGCGATCTTCGTGGCCAAGACCCTCGACCCGGGTATCCAGCGCAACCAGTCCGCGCTGCTCACGAAGCCGGTCGTCGGCTCCATGGTCCGCTGACCCACGCCCCACCCTGTTGACCAAGAGGTTTGCGTCGTCCGGAGCGGTTCCGGTGACGCAAACCTCTTGGTCATTTCAGGTGGTGGTCAGCGGCGGGCGCAGGTGACCGTGGGGATCCCGTTGGTTCCTGTACTGCTGGCCAGGAAGCCGAACGTTGTGCTGCCCTCTGGTGCGACGGTGCCGTTGTAGGAGACGTTCGTCGCCGTCACCGTCGAGCCGGACGAGGTCTGGGTGGCACTCCAGATCTGACTGATCGACTGCCCGTTGGGCCAGGTCCAGCTTGCGGTCCAACCGGAGAACGGCGTACTGCCGTGATTCATGATCGTGACCTCGCCCTGGAAACCGCCCTGCCAGGCGCTGCTCACCTTGTAGACGGCCATGCAGTCATTGCCGGACGGCGGTGGGGTGGTCGGGTCGGTCGGCGGATCGGTCGGGTCGGTCGGCGGATCGGTCGGGTCGGTCGGCGGGTCGGTCGGGTCGGTCGGAGGGTCGGTGGGGTTGCCGCCGCCCGGGCCCACGCCGGTGACCTGGCCGCTGCCGCCGTCGAAGGTCACGTCGGAGCAGCCGAAGAAGTTCTCCTGTGAGTCCGAGCGGACCCAGCGGGAGTAGATGATGTGCCGGCCACTCTTGCCCGACGGCAGGTTGCCGCTGAAGTAGTAGTGCCCGTCGTTGCTTCCGACCGACCCGCGCTGCGGCGGGTTGGTCACCGTGAGGAACGGCTCCTCCAGGTCACTCCAGGCCAGGGCCCGGGTCGGGCTCCAGCTGTTCTTGGTCACGTAGAAGTAGAACGTGCCCGGGTGGTGCGCCCAGTTGCTGTACTTGAAGTCCAGCCGCGCGCCGGCGGTCAGGTGGGTCAGCGGCCAGTCGGTACGGGGCAGGTCGTAGCCGCGGAAACCGGAGTTGCCGCCGCTGCACAGTTGCCCGTCCGGGATGAAGCCGGTGGTCCGGCCGCCCGCGTCGGAGCGCAGCACACTGAACCAGTTGTAGAGCGAGTTCGCCCCGCTCTGCGCCACCGCGGCGGAGCACGCGGGGTTGTTCGGCCTGATCTCACCGGTCTGGCTGCGGCCGTCCTGCCAGCACAGGTAGGTGCGGCTGCCGGGCGTCATCGCCGCGCCGTGCGCGGCGGCCGGCTGCGGATTGGACGCCACTGCGACAGCGCCCAGCGCGAGGGTCACGGCCGCGGTGAGTAACGCGGCCGTACGGGAACGATTCACGGGTTCTCCTGACTCGCGAGGCGTGCTGCCTGAGCCGCCTCGCCGCAATCGGGTGGGATGTGGCCTGATCGCCCCGCTGTCGTGAGCGGTGCGACGATCACAGCGACGTGCCCCGGCGGAAACAGCCAGTGGACGTGCGCCGTCGACGGTCCTGACCTGGACCGGTGCCCTCGCGTCTAACCAACCCGGCAACCGGCGGCGCCGCAGCCCTCGCACCGCCCGGTACGCGTCATCCCACCACGTTGCACGGGCTGAGCGCAATAGGCGTTCCTCGATGCAGGAGAAGACCCGCCGGACCCCGTTGAACGCCATATCCTGCCTACGGGGAGCTGGAACGGAGAGGCGGCCGTCGGTGCCGGACGTGTTCGACGAGGTGCACCGCCGGTGCCGCGACGGCGAGCCGGTCGCGCTCGCCACCGTCGTGGACACCTGGCACTCCGCCCCGCAGCCACCCGGCGCCGCCATGGGTGTCGCGGCCGACGGCACGGTCGTCGGCAGTGTCTCCGGCGGCTGCGTCGAGGCGGATCTCTACGAACGGGCCCGCCGGGTGCTCGTCACCGGCCAACCCGAGCTGCACCGGTACGGGATCATTGACGACGACGCGTACGCCGTGGGCCTGACCTGCGGCGGCATTCTCGACGTGTTCGTGGAGCGCGTCGACGCGAGCGCTCTGCCGGCGCTGGACGCGATCGCCGCCGCCCGCCGCAGCGGCCATCCGGCGGCAGTCGTCACCTGCGTGGCCGCCGACGCCAACAACCCACCCGTCGACGCCCACAAGCCATCGGCCAACGCCCACAAGCCATCGGCCGACGTAGACGAGCGGGCCATTGTCCGCAACGGCGCGCACGGCGACCGGCCGAGTGACCCGGCCCGGCGGCTTGGCCGGCGGCTGGTGCTGACCGGCCAGCGGTCCGTCGGCTCGCTCGGCGACGACCGGCTCGACGACGCCGCCAGCGCCGACGCACTCGGGCTGCTCGCCGCCGGGCGTAGCGGGATGCTCCGCTACGGGTACCACGGGCAGCGTCGAGGCCGCGGGATCAGTCTCTTCGTGACCGCGTACGCGACTCCACCCCGGATGATCGTCTTCGGAGCGATCGACTTCGCCGCCGCGGTGGCCCGGATCGGCGCGTTCCTCGGCTACCGGGTCACCGTCTGCGACGCCCGGCCGGTCTTCGCCACCGCGCGACGCTTTCCCGAGGCGGACGAGGTGGTGGTGCAGTGGCCGCACCGCTACCTGCGTACGGAGTTGGCGGCCGGTCGGCTCGACGAGCGGACAGTGGTGTGCGTGCTGACCCACGACCCGAAGTTCGACGTGCCGTTGCTGGAGCTGGCGCTGCGCCACCCGCTGGCGTACGTCGGCGCGATGGGCTCACGGCGCACCCACGACGAGCGACACAAGCTGCTGAGCGAGGCGGGGCTCAGCCCGGCGCAGCTGGCCCGGCTCGCCTCCCCGATCGGGTTGGATCTCGGTGGTCGTACCCCGGAGGAGACCGCCGTGAGTGTGGCCGCGCAGATCGTCGCGGCCCGGTGGGGCGGCACCGGCCGCTCCCTTGCTGCCCTCGACGGGCCGATCCACCAGTCGGGGTAGCGCGCACGTCGGTCCGTGGCCTTCGGCGCCCATTGGGCCGCGCGCTGTGCCAGCCTGATGCCACGGCGATCGGCTCGGCGAGCGGCGGCCGGTGGCGACGACGAGAGGATCGGCATGGGATACGCGGTGGTGCTCGGCGAGGCGCTCGTCGACCTGCTCGACAGCGAGCTCGACGGGGAGCGGGTCTACCGGCAGGCCATCGGCGGCGGGCCGCTCAACGTCGCGGTCGGGGTGGCGCGACTCGGCGGAGCGGCACAGTTCGTCGGCTCGCTCGGTGATGACGCGCTGGGCGGCCGCATCCGCACGTTCCTCACCGCAGCCGACGTCGGGGTGGCCGGTGCGCTCACGGTGCCGGCGCCGACCACGCTCGCGGTGGTCACGTACGCCGGACCGGAGCCGGAGTTCCGCTTCTACGGCGAGCCGGCGTCCTACGGACTGCTCGGCCCCGACGATCTGGATCTGGCGCTGCTGGAGGGCGCCGACGTGCTCTACTGCGGCTCGATCGTGCTGCTCCAACCGAGCACGCTGGCCGCCGCCCGACGTGCCTGGTCGCTCGCCCCCGGCCTGCGGGTCTTCGACCCGAACGTACGCCCCCGGCTGCTGACCGGGCCAGCCGCGCTGGAAGGGCTGCGCGAGGTGGTGGCCGAGTTCGCTGCCGGCGCGCACCTGGTCAAGCTGAGCGCCGCCGACGCCGTGCTGCTCTATCCCGGTGAGCCGGTCGAGGGGGTGGCGGCGTACCTGCGCGAGTTGGGGGCGGCCACGGTGGTGGTGACGCTCGGCGCGGCCGGCGCGGTGCTGGCCGCCGCCGACGCCGATCCGGTCCGGGTGCCGGCCCCCAAGGTCAACGCGATCGACGCCACCGGCGCGGGTGACTCGGTGATGGCTGCGCTCATCGCCGACCTGCTCGTCGACGGCGAACCGGAGGGTCCGTCGGGCTGGGCCGACCGGGTGGCCTTCGCGCTGCGGGTGGCCGGTCTGGTCTGCGAATCCCCGGGCGGTGCCACCGCCATGCCCACCCGCGCCGCTGTGGCAAACCGCTTCGGCGGGTGACACCCCACTGCCGGGGGCACGGTCGAGTTGACGCCCCGCGAGTCAGGCGTCGCCGTTCAGCTGGAGGTAGGCGCGGTGCGTGGCGTCCAGGGCGGGTCGGGCGCCGAAGGGGGCCTCGGCGGCCACCCGTTCCGGCGGTGCGCTGCCGGTGTGCGCGGCCCGGATCAGCCAGGCCAGCTTCGCCAGGTCCGCGTGCTGGGCGCGGACGAAGTCGACGTCCACCGGGTCGCCGTGGCCCGGGATCACCACCGTGCGCGCGGTGGTGAGCCGCAGCAGGTCCGCGACCGCGTCCGGCCACTGCAGGGGGTACGAGTCCTCGAAGGCGGGCGGGCCGCTCTGCTCCACCAGGTCCCCGGCGACCAACACGTCGGCGTCCGGCACGTGCACCACCAGGTCGGCGTCGGTGTGCCCGCGCCCCGGGTGTCGCAGCAGCACCCGTCGGCCCCCCAGGTCGAGGACCGTCTCGACGTGCACGGTGTGCGTCGGGGCGAGCAGCGGGGTGTCGGCCAGCTCGGCGGCGAGCGTCGGGTGCTCCGCGCGCAACTCCTCGTACGCCTCCCGGCGCAGTCGCTCCGGCTCCTCGCGCAGGGCGGTGGCGGCCAGTGCGTGCGCGTACACCGGGCGGGGCGGGTCGCCGGCCAGGACGGCGTTGCCGAAGCAGTGGTCGTAGTGGTGGTGGGTGTTGACCAGCGTCAACGGACGGTCGGTGATCGCCCGGACGGCCGCGGCCAGTTCGGCGGCCTGGGCGGCCGACGACAGGGTGTCCACCAGTAGCGCCTCGTCGTCGCCGACGACGAGTGTGACGTTGACCCGCAGCAGCGGCTCGGCCAGCACGTGCACCCGGTCGGCGACCTCGACGAAAGCGGCGTTCACGACGCGCGCCCGGCGCGCTCGACGAAGCGTCCCCGGTCGACGAGGATCCGCTCCACCCGACCCCGGGCCACCGTCTGGTCGCCGTCGCTGACCGTGACCTCGAACGACAGCCGGCGACCGTCGACGGCCGCCAGCAGCGCCTGCGCCCGAACGGTCCGGCCGACCACGGTCGGCGCCAGGTGCTCCAACTCGACCCGGGTGCCCACTGTCGTCGAACCGGGCGGCATCCCGGTCGCCGTCGCCGCGACCGTGGCCGCCTCGGCCAGCGCCAGCACCCGGGGAGTGCCCAGCACCGGTACGTCCCCGGAACCGACCGCCTGGGCGGTGTCCGCGTCGGTGACGGTCAACTCGACCTGGGCGGTCAGACCCGGCGCGAGGGCCGGCTCGGGCTGCTCCTGCATGGTCGTCAGCCTAGGTGCTCACCGGGCCCGTCGAGCACGCGGCCGGGGATCCGGCACCGCCCGCCCTCCCACCTGTGCACGGCCTCCCCGGGTGGTCCCCGTCGGTCGATGCCGTGCCCGTCGTTAACCTTGACTCCGATGGCCGTCGTGACTGACCCCCAGCCCCCCGCCCGGACCGACCCGCCCGCGTCCCCGGACGGGGGTCGTCGGCGCGTCATCGCCATGACCGTCTGGGCGGTCGCCTTCGTCGCCGCGTGGCTGGCCATCGGGCTACCCACCGACCCGGCGTACGCCTTCGTCTGGATCTGGGCCGCGACCATCGCCTGGAACAGCGATCGGCCGTGGCGTAGCCACCTGCGTTTCGCCCGGGACTGGGTGCCGGTGGTGCTGCTGTTCGTCGTGTACAACCTCTCGCGGGGGTTCGCTGACAACGGGGCCACCCCGCACGCGATGGAGCTGATCGTCGCCGACCGGTTCATGTTCGGCTGGGCCACCGGCGGCGAGGTGCCCACCGTCTGGTTGCAGCAGCACCTCTACCACCCGCAGGTGCAGTGGTGGGATGTCACGGCGAGCTGGGTGTACTTCTCGCACTTCGTGGTGACGCTGGCCGCAGCCGCGGTGCTCTGGCTGCGCGACCGGCACCGCTGGGCCGCGTACATGCGGCGCTGGGGTTTCCTCTGCGCGGCCGGCCTGGTCACCTACTTCGTCTACCCGGCCGCCCCGCCCTGGTGGGCGGCGCAGAACGGGCTGCTCACCGAGGTCGCCCGAATCTCGACCCGGGGGTGGAAGGCGTTCGGCATGCACGGCGCCGGCAACGTCCTCAACGCCGGCCAGATCGCCTCCAACCCGGTCGCCGCGATGCCGTCGCTGCACACCGCGTGGGCGTTGTTCGTGGTGCTGTTCTTCCTGACCTCCACCCGCCGTCGCTGGTGGCCGCTGCTGCTCGCGTACCCGCTGGCGATGACCTTCACCCTGGTCTACTCGGGTGAGCACTACGTGATCGACGTGCTGGTCGGCTGGACGTACGTGGGGCTGACCTTCCTGGTGGTCGGTCTGGCGGAGCGCGGCTGGGCGACGTGGCGCGCCCGCCACCCGAGCGGCTCACCGAAGCAGCCCGACACCCCCGCCGCCGTCGGCCAGCCCGACCCCCCAACCCCCCGCGAACCAGAAACCACCCCCACCCACCCCGCAGTCCCCGCCGACCACTAACAGTGCCCCGGCCCCTCTCCGTCGCTAGCCCTCGTTGATCATGAAGTTATTGCCCTCCCGCGCGGCGTGTCGGGGCAATAACTTCATGATCGACGGGCCGGAGGGCGGGGTCCGGGGGCCGGAGGGCGGGGGGCGGGGGGGCGGGGGGCGGGGTTAGGGGCGGGGGGCGGGGTCAGGGGGTTGAGTGGGTGCGCGCCTGGTGGGCTCTTGTGGTCAGGTCGGCTGCCAGGGCCCAGGCCTCTGCCAGGTCGCGGTCCTGGGCCGTCGCGCCGGAGCCACCGGCGGTGTCCGCGTGGACGGAGGCCAAGCCCAGACGACGCTGGATGGGGCCCTGCACCACTCGCACGCTCTGAATCCGCGCGTACGGCACGATCACCAACTGCCGGGTGAACCGCCCGGAGCGGGTGACGAACACCCGCTCGAAGAGCCCCGCGCCGAGCGCGGCATGGCCCAGCGGGTGCAGCCAACGGGTCCGGCGCGGAGGTGTGCTCAGCGGGAGCGCGTCGAGGCGTACCCCGGGGAGCACCTCGGCGACGATCATCGTCGCCGTCGGCAGGTCGCCGACCGGCAGCAGCCGGTCGGGCCGGTTGCGGTCGTCGTCCTCCATGGCGGAGTAACCGGCCACCTCCAGCCGCAGGCGCAGCCAGCCCTTCATCCGCCACAGCAACGGCCAGGTGGCCCCCACGGTCTGCACCCGCCCCAGCGGCACGGTCTGCGCCCGCGTCTCCAACAGGCCGTTGTGCACCCGCAGCGTGCCACCGTCGCGGGCCAGCCGGAAGTTCCAGTCGTCGAGCACCCGGCGGATCGGTTGCAGCAGGACACCCGCCATCGCGGTCAGGGTGCTCGCCACCGCGACGAACGACCACGAACCGGCGGTGAGGAACTGCACCACGACGAAGGCCACACCGAACGGAAGCAGGAACGCCTGCGGGGTGAGCAGTTGGCTGATCAGCAGGTTCTGGTTGCGTACCGCGTGCAGTGGCCGGCCCGGCACGGCCGCCAGCGGCGCCGTCGCACCCGGGGCCGGTAGAGCCGCCGCGTCGCCGGGCGCGGGCAGCTGCGCCACCCGCCCGGCCAGCGCCAGCAGACGCTCGCGGAGCACGGCCGCGTCGGCCACCCCGAGGTACGCCAGTGGCGCCTCGGTCTTGCCTCCGCCGACCACCTCCAGACGCAGCTCGGCCAGGCCGGTGAGCTGAGCGAGCAGGGGCCGGACCACCTCCACGGCCTGCAACCGTTCCAACGGGATGGCCCGGGTACGCCGCCAGAGCAGCCCTTCGTACACCCGAAGCTCCCGGCCCACCACGTGGTAGCCGGTGTTGTACCAACTGACCACGGACAGCACCGTCGCGCCGAGCGCCAGCACCGCCACCGCGACGGCGAACCAGCCGAAGCCCACCCGGGACAGCGTCGACCAGGACAGCCCGGCGATCACCACGACCAGGGACTTGGCGCCGTGCAGCACCGGGCTGAGCGGATGCAGTCGCTGCCGGGGCTCGCCCTCGCCGCCGCCCGGTGGTGCCGACCACGGCGCGGGCGCCCCCGGCGGCATCGAGCCAGGCGGTGCCGCGCCGGCGGGTAGCACCGGCCCCGGCGGCGTGGAGCCGGTGGGCGGCACGGTGCTCGGCTCGGCGGGCCCGTCGCTCATCGGAGCGGCCCTCGGCGCGGCCGATGATCACCCGCGCGGGTGCTCACAGCCCCTCCGCCCGGTCCTCGCCGAGCGCGGTGAGCCGATCGCGCAGCCGGGACGCCTCCGCCGGCCGCAGCCCGGGGACCCGGGCGTCGCTGGCCGCCGCCGCGGTGTGCAACTGCACGGTGGCCAGGTCGAAGGCGCGCTCCAACGGCCCGGCGGTCACGTCGACGAACTGCATCCGCGAGTACGGCACGATGGAGAGCCGGCGAACCAGCAGCCCGTGCCGGACCAGCAGGTCGTTCTCCCGCTCGGCGTACCCCCAGGCCCGGACCGCCCGGACGATCGCGGTGGCCCGCCACCCGCCGAGAACCAGCACGACGGCGACGGCGAGCCCGAACAGCCAGTGGCCGCTGAAGGCCCAGCCGACGGCCGTCACCACCAGCCCGATGGCGACCACGATCGCCAGCCGGATCAGCTCCACCCAGATCAGGTCGGTGGAGATCGGCTGCCAGTTGACAGTGTCCGGCCAGGGATCCAGAGGGCCCCGGCCGCCCGGAGCGGACGTCAGCAGAGCCGCGGGAGCGCCGGGATCGGACGCGCGAGCGTCGGGAGCGCCGGGATCGGCCGGCAGCAGACCGGGGGCCGGCAGGTCGGGCGGGCGCTGGTCGGCGGCGGGTGCCGGCCCGCGACCAGGTGGCAGCGCGCCCGGTGGCAGTGGGGCGGGCGTCGAGACATCCGGTGCGGCGGGCTCCGGGCCGAGCGTGCCCGGTGCGGGGAACGCGCCGGGCGGCGGCTCGACGCCCGGCGGTGCGCTGGCCGAGGTGGGCGGCCAGGACGGGGGGGTGGGGCCGGGGGAAGCCGGAGGGTCGCCGCTCACAGGTCGAGCGTAGGCGATCTGCGCACCGGAGTGATGGCACGCAGGAAGCCACGAGCGTCCAGGAAGTCACCGAGGCTGCCCCGGTGCTCCGCGCAGGCCAACCAGGTCTTGCGCCGATCGGCGTCGTGCAGACGGGGATTGTTCCACTCCAGCGCCCAGACGGCGGCGGACCGGCAGCCCCGGGCCGAACAGACCAGGGCTTCGTCGGCGGGGGAGGGGATGCTCATCCCGGCCAGTCTAAGACGGCGGGACGGAGAGGTTGAGCGCCGGGCGACCACGGGGGGAGCCGCCCGGCGACGGGGTGAATCGTACACGCGGCGGGCCGGTCCGCGCATACCCGCGACGCGCAATTCGGCTGCTGGTGACGGCGCGGCCAAAATCGGCTTCTCCCCACCTCGACACTCAGCAAGGCGTGCGAGTCTTGATACCGCACGAGCCGCGACGACCGACAAACGCTGTGGAGGACCGGTGGCCCAGCCGACCATGCCCGACGCCCCGACGCCGAACGGAGCGGCACCTGCGCCGGTGACCACACCCGCGCAGGACGCCACCCTGCTGGAGAAGGCGCTGTTCGAGATCAAACGTGTGATCGTCGGGCAGGACCGGATGGTGGAGCGAATGTTCGTCGCGCTGCTCGCCCGCGGTCACTGCCTGCTCGAAGGCGTGCCCGGGGTGGCCAAGACCCTGGCGGTGGAGACCCTCGCCAAGGTCGTCGGCGGGTCCTTCGCCCGGGTGCAGTTCACCCCGGATCTGGTGCCCGCCGACATCATGGGCACCCGGATCTACCGGCAGTCGAGCGAGAAGTTCGACGTCGAGCTGGGCCCGGTCTTCGTCAACTTCCTGCTCGCCGACGAGATCAACCGGGCGCCGGCCAAGGTGCAGTCCGCGCTGCTGGAGGTGATGAGCGAGCGGCAGGTGTCCATCGGCGGCGAGAGCCACCGGGTGCCCGACCCGTTTCTGGTGATGGCCACGCAGAACCCGATCGAGCAGGAGGGCGTCTACCCGCTGCCGGAGGCGCAACGGGACCGGTTCCTCATGAAGATCGTGGTGGGCTACCCGACCGACGCGGAGGAACGGGAGATCGTCTACCGGATGGGTGTGGCCGCGCCCGAGCCGACCGCGGTGTTCGACACCCCGGAGCTGATCGCCCTGCAACGCAAGGCGGACCAGGTCTTCGTCCACAACGCCCTGGTCGACTACGCGGTCCGGTTGGTGCTGGCCACCCGGGCCCCGGCCGAGCACGGCATGCCCGACGTCGCGCAACTGATCCAGTACGGGGCCAGCCCGCGCGCCTCGCTGGGTCTGGTCCGGGCCACCCGCGCCCTGGCGCTGCTGCGCGGGCGTGACTACGCGCTGCCGCAGGACGTGCAGGACATCGCGCCGGACATCCTGCGGCACCGGTTGGTGCTCAGCTACGACGCGCTCGCCGACGACGTGCCCGCCGACCACATCGTGCAGCGCGTGATGTCGACGATCCCGCTCCCGGCGGTCGCTCCCCGGCAGCAGGCCACCCCGCCGTCGATCGCGCCGCCGCCGGGCGCTGGCTGGCCCGGGCAGCGCCCGTGACCTCACCCACCCCTCGTCCGGCCCCCCTCGCCGACCGTAGCGAGGCCGTGCTGTCCCGGCTTCAGCTGCTCGTCACCCGCAAGCTCGACGGTCTGCTCCAGGGCGACTACGCCGGCCTGCTGCCGGGACCGGGCAGTGAGGCCGGCGAGTCCCGCGAGTACCGCCCCGGCGACGACGTGCGCCGGATGGACTGGCCGGTCACGGCACGGACGACCACACCGCACGTGCGGCGTACGGTCGCCGATCGGGAGCTGGAGACCTGGCTCGCGCTGGATCTCTCCGCCAGCCTGGACTTCGGCACCGGGAAATGGCTCAAGCGGGAGGTGGTGGTGGCCGCCGCGGCTGCCATCACCCACCTGACCGTGCGCGGGGGTAACCGGATCGGCGCCGTGATCGGTACCGGCGGCGGGGTCTCCGCGCCGGCCCGACGTTGGCGCGGTGGAGCACCACCGCCGGCCGGGCCCGGGGTGCTCACCCGACTGCCGGCCCGCTCCGGGCGCAAGGAGGCGCAGGGTCTGCTGCGTGCCGTCGCCGGCACCGCCATCCGGCCCGGCCGTGGTGATCTGGGCGCCCTGATCGAGATGCTCAACCGTCCGCCCCGCCGTCGCGGGGTGGCCGTGGTGGTCTCGGACTTCCTCGCGCCGGCCGAGCAGTGGGCGCGGCCGATGCGCAAGCTGCGCGTACGGCACGACGTGCTGGCGATCGAGGTGGTCGACCCCCGCGAGCTGGAACTGCCCGACGTTGGCGTGTTGCCGGTGGTCGACCCGGAGAGCGGCGAACTGCACGAGGTGCAGACCGCCGACCCACGGCTGAGGCAGCGCTACGCCGACGCCGCCACCGCCCAACGGGCCACGATCGCCGCCGCCCTGCGCGGCGCCGGTGCGGCCCACCTGCGTCTGCGTACCGACCGAGACTGGCTGCTGGACATGGTGCGCTTCGTGGCCGCGCAGCGGCACGCGCGTACCCGGGGGACGACACGATGATCCGTTTTCTGCAACCGTGGTGGCTGCTGGCTGTGCTGCCGGTGTTCGCCCTCGCCGCGTTCTACGTCTGGCGGCAGCTGCACCGCCGGGCGTACGCGATGCGGTTCACCAATGTGGACCTGCTGCGTACGGTGGCGCCGAAGGGCCTGGGTTGGCGTCGGCACGTCCCGGCGACCGCGTTCCTGCTCTGCCTGCTGGTGTTGGCCACCGCGCTGGCCCGGCCCGCGGTCGACACCAAGGAGCCGTTGGAGCGGGCCACCGTGATGCTCGCCATCGACGTGTCGTTGTCGATGCAGGCCGACGACGTGTCACCGAACCGGCTGGAGGCGGCCCAGGAGGCGGCCAAGCAGTTCGTCAGTGAGCTGCCGGAGAGCTACAACCTGGGCCTGGTGTCGTTCGCCAAGGCGGCCAACGTGCTGGTGCCGCCGGGTAAGGATCGGGACGCGGTGACCAGCGCCATCGACGGGCTGGTGCTGGCCGAGGCGACCGCGACCGGCGAGGCGGTGTTCACCTGCCTGGAGGCGATCCGGTCGGTGCCGGCCGACGGCGCGGCGGGCATTCCCCCGGCGCGGATCGTGTTGCTCTCCGACGGTTTCCGGACCTCCGGTCGGGCGATGGAGGAGGCGGCGGCGGCCGCGCAGGCCGCCAACGTTCCGGTCTCCACCATCGCCTTCGGCACCGACACCGGCCAGGTCGACATCGGCGGGCAGTTGCAGCGGGTGCCGGTCGACCGGATGGCCCTCGCCGAGCTCGCCGAGACCACCGAGGGTTACTTCTACGAGGCGGCCTCGGTGAGCGAGCTGAAGCAGGTCTATCAGGACATGGGCAGCTCGATCGGGTTCCGCACCGAGCCGCGTGAGGTGACCCAGTGGTACGCCGGGGTGGCGCTGCTGCTGGCGCTCTGCGCGGGCGCGCTCAGCCTGCTGTGGTCGTCGCGGATGCTCTGACCGGTGGACCGGCGGCGGTCAGTGGCCGCCGCCGGTCGGCGGCAACTCAGTGGCCGCCGCCGGCCAGTACGAAGACGATGGCCACCCAGACGGCGGCGAGAGTGAAGCCCAGCGGGGCGACGTAGCGGCTCATGGACGGCTCCGGGTGGCGGCTGGACGGTCCGCGTGCGGGGGCGGACCGCAAGGGGGTGGGGACGCGCACACGAAGTCGTGACCGGGCGGCTCCCGGCGACCGCCCGGGATCGGGCGGCGCGGCACACTCACCTCGGCAGGTGCCGAAGCGGTGGGGGAGCGGAGCTGGGTCAGCTCACCAGACTGAGTCGTGGCTCAGCGGGTCTGACCATCGGCCCGGCCACGACTGGGAGGATCGCTATCTCGCACAGCGATCACCTCCTGCAAGTCGGGCCGGCCGGAACGTCGATGATCGTACACCTGGGGGGCCGACGGAACGCACTCGGCCGACCGGCCGGCGACCCCTCCACCGCCCGGTTGGCGCCGCCCCCTCAGGCCACCCGCCGGCGGGCCGACCCGCACGACCGTGACCAGCACCGCGGCGAGCAGTGGCAGCCAGCAACAGCGCGCCAGCACCCAGCCCACGCCGTCCGGCAGGGTGTGCAGCCCCGGTAGGGCCAGCCCACTGCGGGCGGTGAGGGCGGTCACCGCCACCAGTACCGGCTGGTGGCACAGGTAGATCCGGACGGCCTGACGATTCATCCCGGTCACCGCCCGGCCCGGCAACGGCCGGTCCAGCAGCCGTGTCAGCATCGGCGCCGCGAGCAGCCCCAGCCCGACCTGGCTGACCGCCAGCGCCACGGCCAGCAGCGAGGGCGGGTTCAGGTTGGACACCCCGGCTCCGGGCACTCCGACGGCGCTCACCGGGTAGCCCACGGCCAGCAGCGCCGTCAGCACGGCGGCCCCGCCGCCCGCCAGGGCGCCCGCCGCCCGCCGCCCGACCAGCCGCCCGTCGGCGTGCGCCACGCCCAGCAGGTACGGCACCGACCAGGCCACCAGCACGGTGACCGGGGGCAGGTGGGTCCCGGCCGGCAGGAGACGCAGGGCCAGGTCGACCGCGGCGACCACGGCCACCGCCGGGGCGACGCAGCGCGCCACCCCCCATCGGCGTACGGCGCAACGCAGCGGCCCGGTCACCGCGACCAGGAACACCAACGGCAACAGGAACCACAGGGGACTGACCGCGAGCCGCAGCGCGACGGCGAGCGTGTCGTCCGGCGTCCCGGCGACGGTGGCGGCGAGCAACACCGCGGCGCCCACCCCCAGCAGCGCCACCGTCGGCAACAGCAGCCGGCGCAGTCGACGGGCCAACCAACCGCCCGAACCGCCCTGGTGACGGGCCAGCGACCGGGTCGAGGAGAACCCGGCGGTGAAGAAGAACAACCCGAGCGTCTGCAGGACCCAGGTCACCGGGGCCAGGCCGGGCAACGCGGTCAACGGACTGGCCTGGTGCAGCCCGCCGTCGCCGGTCAACACCAACCCGGTGACCAGCCAGTGCCCCAACACCACCCCGCCGATGGCGTACGCCCGCAGCGCATCGACGGTACGGTCCCGGCTCACCGGGCGTCTCCGATCCGGTCGGCGTCGACGCTGCCCAGCACGACCGCCGCCAACGCGACAAGCGTGGCGCTGCCGGTCGTGAGGTAGCTGTCGTGCCCGGCCACCCCGCCCACCGGCAGGGGTTGAGCGCCGAACTCCGGATCGCCGGGGCGACGGCCGAAGCCGAGGCCGGGCAGCCGCACCGGCGGCACCCAGCGGATCCAATCGCTCGGCGCCTCGGCCGCCCAGAACCGCCGCCCGCCGGGCAGATCCGCGGCGCGCTGCACCCCGGCGCCCACACCGCCGAGGCTGACCACGTCGGTGACCTGGGCCGGGGCGTCCGCCGCCGCCAGGGACACCACCAGTGCCCCGTAGCTGTGCCCGACCAGCGTGATCGTCGCCGTCGGACGCCGCCCGGCCAACTCCCGCAGCAGCACGGCGAGCCCGGCCGCGCCCCGCCGGGCGCTGACGCCGCCGGCAGCCGTCCACGCCCCGTCGGGCGGGTCGTACCCGAGCCAGGCCAGCACCGCGACCCGCGCCGCCGGGTCGGTCGCCCGCAGCTCCCGGTAGAGCTGCCCGGCCTGCACCGCCGGCGCCCGCCGGGCCACCCCGCCCAACCCCCGGTCGAAGTCGGCGAGGGTGCTGCCGACCCCCGGGACCAGCACCGCGATCCGGTCCGCCGTGGCGAGGTCGCCGAGCACCTCGACCGCCCGGCCGTCACCGCGCGCGTCGAACAGCAGGAACCGGCGTCCGTCGGCCGCCCAGTCCGCGTACGGTGGGCCGGCCGCGCGCATCGCCGCCGCCATCACGGGGTACGCCTCGACGAACCCCGCCGCCGTGGCCGGACCGGGTCGGGTCGGCAGGACCAGGTTCACGCCGAGCAGCGCGGCCATCGCCAACCGGCTGGCACCTCGTCGTCGCATTTCGTGCTCCCTCCGGAATGGTGTCCGGAGGCACAGTGCGTGAGTGGGTGGCGCTCGGGCGTCGTCCCAGGGAGCCGTTTGCCGGCTGGCTCTACGGGGCTACTCGCCGGCGGCCACCAGACCCGTCTCGTACGCCAGCACCACGGCCTGGGCCCGGTCGCGCAGACCCAGCTTGGCCAGGATCCGCCCGACGTGCGTCTTCACGGTCTGCTCGGCCACCACCAGGTCACCCGCGATCTCCGCGTTGTTGCGGCCCCGGGCGATCAACCGCAGCACCTCGGTCTCGCGCGGGGTGAGCCCGGCCAGGTCGGTGGGGCGGGGGCGGCTGCGGTCCGGGCGGGCCGCGAACTCGGCGATCAGCCGGCGGGTCACCCCCGGGGCGAGCAGCGCGTCCCCGGCCGCCACCACCCGCACCGCCTGCACCAGGTCGGCCGCCGGGGCGTCCTTGAGCAGGAACCCGCTGGCCCCGGCGCGCAGCGCCTCGTAGACGTAGTCGTCCAGGTCGAAGGTGGTGAGGATGAGCACCCGGGGCCGCTGCGTCGACCGGTCACCGAGCAGCTTGCGGGTGGCCTCCAGCCCGTCCATCACCGGCATCCGCACGTCCATCAGCACCACGTCCGGGTCGAGGTGGCGGGCGGCGGCCACGGCCTGCGCCCCGTCAGCGGCGTCACCCACCACCAACAGATCCGGTTGGGCGGCGAGCAGCGCGCCGAAACCCTGCCGGACCATCGCCTGGTCGTCGGCGATCAGCACCCGGATCATCGGTCCCCGCCCTCCGCGTCGTACGGCAACTCGGCCGCCACCGCGTAACCCCCGTCGGGCAGCGGCCCGGCGGTGAACGTACCGCCCAGCGAGAAGGCCCGCTCCCGCATGCCGGTCAGCCCGTGCCCGGAGCCCGCCTCGCCAGGCCGGGAGCCCGCCTCGGCGGGTGGCGCGTTCTGTACGCGTACCCCCAGGCCGGACGGACCGACGCGGACGGTGACCCGCACCGCGGCGCCGGCCGCGTGGCGGGCCGCGTTGGCCAGGCCTTCCTGCACGATGCGGTACGCGGCCAGCCCGACCGGCGCGGGCACCCGGTCGTCGTCCACCGGCTCGGCGTCCAAGGTCACCGGCAGCCCGGCCCGGCGGGCCGCGTCCACCATCGCGCCCAGGTCGGTCAGGTCCGGCTGCGGCGCGGTCTGCGGCCCGGTCGTCTCGCTGCGCAGCACCCCCAGCAGCCGCCGCATGTCGGTCAGCGCGTCGCGGGCCGACGCGGCGATGGCGACGAACTCCGCGGCTGCCGGGGCCGGCACGTCGGTCAGCCGGTACGGGGCGGTCTCCGCCTGCACCGCGATCAGGGACATGTGGTGGGCCACCACGTCGTGCAGCTCCCTGGCGATCCGGGTGCGTTCCTCCAGCACCCCGCGCCGTTCCTGCTCCCGCTCGCTCAGCTCGGTCTGCGCGGCCAGCGCGCGCCGGGACAGCCGGTTGCGTCGGATCAGGTCGCCGACGATCGCCGACGCGCCGAGCAGCAACAGGACCGGGACCCGGTTGTCGGGGTGCACCAGGGTGAACACCGGCACCGTGCTGATCGTCACCACCCAGGCCAGCACCGGCCGATCGACCCGCGTGACGGTCAGGGCCAGCACCACGACCGACCCGAGCGCCAGCGGCGGGGTCCATGGCCAGGCCTGGTCGGCTGGCGCGTTGAACGTGCAGATCAGCAGGGCCAGCACGGTCAGCCGCCAGGCCAGCAGCGGACGCCGGGGCAGCGCCAGCAGCGGCGCCACGGTCATCGCCGCGAACAGCACCGCGACCGGCGCCGGCAGGCCCCAGTCGCTCTCCACGGTCAGCGTGATCAGGAAGATACCGAGGGCGGCGAGCAGGCCCGCCGGGGCGACGTAGCGGGCCGCTCCGGGCCAGCGCGCCAGCAGCGGCCGTTCGGGCCGGGGATCGGGGGCCAGCAGGGTCTGTCGCAGCGCGCGCAGGGCCACAGCGATCGGTTGCCGGTTCACCACCCGGAGGCTACGGGCCAGCCCCGCCACCAGGCGTGCCACCAGGGGGTGATTCCGATGTCGTACCCCAGTGTGACGCGACTCCCGTTAGCGCTTACCTACCGGTAACGCCTAGGCTCCGACGCGTCTGTGCTGACCATTCGCAAGGGGGAACAGTGGCTCGCACCGTGCTGGTGACCGGAGGCAACCGGGGGATCGGCCTGGCCATCGCGCAGGCCTTCGCCAAGCAGGGCGACCGGGTGGCGGTCACCCACCGCAGCGGCGAGGCACCCGACGGATTGTTCGGCGTACGCGCCGACGTCACCGACGCCGCCTCGATCGACGCCGCGTTCGCCGCCGTCGAGGCCGAGCTGGGTCCGGTCGAGGTGCTGGTCGCCAACGCCGGCATGACCGCCGACACGCTGCTGCTGCGCATGTCCGAGGAACAGTTCACCGACGTGGTGGACACCAACCTCACCGGCGCGTTCCGGGTCGCCAAGCGGGCCTCCGGCAAGATGCTCCGCGCCAAGTGGGGCCGCATGATCTTCATCTCCTCGGTGGTCGGCCTCGCCGGCGGCGCCGGGCAGGTCAACTACGCCGCCAGCAAGGCCGGCCTCGTCGGTGTCGCCCGCTCGATCACCCGGGAGCTGGGCAGCCGCAACATCACCGCGAACGTGGTGGCACCCGGCTTCATCGACACCGACATGACCGCCGGCCTCTCCGGAGACCGCAAGGCGGAGATCCTCAAGTCCATCCCGGCCGGCCGGATGGCCAGCCCGGACGAGGTCGCCGCCGTGGTCACCTGGCTGGCCTCCGACAGCGCCGGGTACGTCTCCGGCGCCGTCATCCCGGTCGACGGCGGCCTCGGCATGGGCCACTAACACCCTTTTGACTACGGAGGAAATCTGCGATGTCCGGACTGCTCGCCGGTAAGCGACTGCTCGTCACCGGTGTCATCACCGACGCCTCGATCGCCTTCTCGGTGGCGAAGCTCGCTCAGGAAAATGGCGCGCAGGTCGTGCTCACCGGCTACGGCCGGCTCTCCCTGGTCGAGCGGATCGCCAAGCGGCTGCCCGAGCCGGCACCGGTGATCGAGGTGGACGTCACCAACACCGAGCACCTGGCCGGCCTCGCCGACCGGGTACGCGAGCACGTCGACGGCCTCGACGGTGTGGTGCACTCGATCGGCTTCGCCCCGCAGAGCTGCCTCGGCGGCGGCTTCCTCGACGCGCCCTGGGAGGACGTGGCGACCGCCCTGCACGTCTCCACCTTCTCGTACAAGTCCCTCGCGATGGCGGCGCTGCCGTTGATGTCGCCCGGCGGCGCGGTGGTCGGCCTGACCTTCGACGCGACGAAGGCGTGGCCGGTCTACGACTGGATGGGCGTGGCCAAGGCTGGCCTGGAGTCCGCGTCCCGTTACCTGGCGCTGCACCTGGGCAAGCAGGGCATCCGCAGCAACCTGGTGGCCGCCGGGCCGCTGCGTACCATCGCCGCCAAGTCGATCCCCGGCTTCGACCAGTTCGAGGACGCCTGGGCGGGGCGGGCCCCGCTGGGCTGGAACCTCACCGACCAGGAGCCGGCCGCGCGAGCCTGCCTGGCACTGCTCTCCGACTGGTTCCCGGCCACCACCGGCGAGATCGTCCACGTCGACGGCGGCTACCACGCCATCGGTTCCTGACGCTCCCCGCGACGCCCCCTGGCCGCCGTAGGCGTGATCTACGCATCCGGACCAGGGGGCGTCGCCGGGACGTCCCGGCCGAGGGGCAAGAATGACCCCATGTCGTACGACGCGGTGGTGCTGGTGTCCTTCGGCGGGCCCGAACGGCCCGAGGACGTGATGCCGTTCCTGCAGAACGTGACCCGGGGCCGGGGTGTGCCGCCCGAGCGGCTGGCCGAGGTCGCCGAGCACTACCAGCACTTCGGTGGGGTGTCCCCGATCAACCAGCAGTGCCGGGACCTGCTGGCCGCCGTCCGCGCCGACTTCGCCGCGCACGGTGTCGACCTGCCCATCTACTGGGGCAACCGCAACTGGGACCCGATGCTCGCCGACACCGTTACCCGGATGCGCGACGACGGGGTGACCCGGGCGCTGGCGTTCGTCACCAGCGCGTACGGCGGTTACTCGTCCTGCCGGCAGTACCAGGAGGACATCGCCGCCGCCCGTGCCGCCGTCGGCCCGGACGCCCCGGTGATCGAGAAGTTGCGCCAGTTCTGGGACCATCCCGGTTTCGTCGAGCCGCACGTCGACGCGGTCCGGGCGGCCCTGGACCAGCTCGACCAGGCGTTGCGGGACACCACCCGGCTGGTCTTCACCGCCCACTCCATCCCCAGCTCGATGGCGGCCAACGCCGGCCCGCACGGCGGCCGGTACGAGGCGCAGCTGCACGAGACCGCCCGGCTCGTCGCCGCAGCCGCCGCACCCGACCTGCCGTACGACCTGGTCTGGCAGAGCCGCTCCGGCCCGCCACAGATGCCGTGGCTGGAACCGGACGTCAACGACCACCTGACCACCCTCGCGCGGGGCGGCACCACCGCTGTGGTGGTCAGCCCGATCGGGTTCGTCTCCGATCACCTGGAGGTCGTGTGGGACCTGGACACCGAAGCGCTGGAGACGGCGAAGCAGCTCGGCCTGGATTTTGTCCGGGCCGCCACGCCGGGCACCGATCCGCGCTTCGTGACCATGGTGCGGGAGCTGGTCACCGAGCGGACCGACCCGGACGGCGCGCAGCTGCGCCGCCGCCTGGGCGAGCTGCCGATGTGGGACACCTGCCCCACCGTCTGTTGCGTGCCCACCCGTCGCCCCTGACCTCTGAGGATCATCATGCATGACCGCAAGCCCGTGCAGAGTTGGCTGACCGACATGGACGGCGTGCTGGTGCACGAGGGCCAGCCGGTTCCCGGTGCGCCGGAGTTCATCAACCGGATGCGCGCCTCCGGCAAGCCGTTCCTGGTGCTGACCAACAACTCGATCTACACCCCGCGCGACCTGACGGCCCGGCTCAGCCGGATGGGGCTGGACGTGCCGGAGGAGTCGATCTGGTCGTCCGCCCTGGCCACCGGCCAGTTCCTCGCCGACCAGCGGCCGGGTGGCACCGCGTACGTCATCGGTGAGGCCGGGCTGACCACGGCCCTGCACGCCGTCGGTTACGTGCTGACCGACTTCGCCCCCGACTATGTGGTGCTCGGCGAAACCCGCACCTACAGCTTCGAGGCGATCACCAAGGCCGTCCGCCTGATCAACGACGGCGCCCGGTTCATCTGCACCAACCCCGACGTCACCGGCCCGTCCGTGGAAGGCGCGCTACCCGCCGCCGGCTCGGTCGCCGCCATGATCTCCAAGGCGACCGGGGTGGAGCCGTACTTCGTCGGCAAGCCCAACCCGATGATGATGCGTTCGGCGCTCAACACCATCAACGCCCACTCGGAGAGCACCGCGATGATCGGTGACCGGATGGACACCGACATCCTGTGTGGCCTGGAGGCCGGGTTGGAGACCATCCTGGTGCTCACCGGGATCAGCAGCCGCACCGAGGCGGAACGGTACCCGTACCGCCCGTCGCGGATCGTCAACTCGGTCGCGGACCTGCTCGACGAGATCTGACCGGCCGGCCTGGGCGGGCTGACTGCTGCCTGCTGGTCGCGCTGCGCGCTGCCCCCGCGCTGGCCGCGCTGCGCCCGCGCTGGCCCCGCACTGCGCCCGCGCTGGCCCCGCACTGCGCCCGCGCTGGCCCCGCGCTGGCCGCGCTGGCCCCGCGCTGGCCGCGCTGGCCGCGATGATCGCGCTGCAACCAGGATGTAGTGGTCACCGTCCGCGCCGGAGGCCACTACATCCATGATCGAGCGCGATCATGGAGGGCGGGCGCGCAGCGGACCCCGGCGGTCGAGGCGCAGCGGACCCGGGCTGGCGCAGCGGACCCAGGCGCGTCGGAGCCCGGCGGCGGGGGCGTGGCGCGTAGGGCCGGGCACCCGGCGCGCGGCTTGACCGGCGGCGGGGCGGTGTGGCGCGTGGGCCCCGGCGCGCGGCATCACCCGTGGCGCGGGTGACCGGTCAGGGGCGGAGTGGGGCGTTGCAGGCTGCCACCAGCGCCTGCCGGCAGGCAGCGGTCAGCGGACGAAGGGCCGCGTCCCGCTGCTGCGCCTCGTAGTTGTTGATCGCCCCGCCGGGCGCGGAGTGCCCGGCCAGCGCGAGCACCCGGTCGAGCACCGCGGCGCGGGCGAAGAGCCGCCGGGCGCGCGGGTCGAAGCCCGGTGGCAGGTCGGTGGTGCCGTCGGGGCGGCGCAGCGCGGCCAGCGCACCGGCCAGCTCGGGCCGCCACTGGGCCACGTCGAGGCGGGTCAGCGCGGCGGTCGTCTCGGCCAGCGCGGCGGCCAGTTCGGCCTCCGCCTCGGCGGCGCCGGGCAACGAGAGGGACGCGGCGGCCGCGTTGGCCGGCAGCGGGTACACCCGCCACAACACCGTCTCGAAACAGTCCCCGGAGCCGGAGGTGTGCAGGCGGACCTCCGGGATCAACCCGAGCCCGCCAGCGACCACGGCCTCACCCGCGACCAGCGCCGCGCCGGCGAAGTCGCCGGGGCCGGGCAAACCCCGGGGGTCGCCGGGCGCGGGCAGCACCAGGCGGATCTCGTCCGGGGAGAGCTTGGCGAGGGTGGGCAGCGCGGCGCCCAGCGGGACGTCGGTCCAGGTGCCCGGGGCGTCCGCAACGAGATGTTCCTCGTCGCCGGCGATGGCGTCGGCGACCTCGTCGTACGGCACCAACCCGGCGCGCCACGCGCGCACCCAGGCAACGAACCGGCTCGACCGGCGCGGCGTGAGTGTGGCCGCGCCCGTTGCGGGGGTGGACATGCCGAAAGGGTACGTGGTCACGACCGGCCCTGTCTCGACTGCCGCTCCGGCCGCCCTGCGTGCCCCGAACTGCCCCCTTCGCCCGATCCCATCCGGCGTCCCTTCCTGTCTCCGTGCCCACCGTCTTGGTCGATCATGGCGTGGTGGTGGGCGACAGGTACCGGTTGGGGCCGTTTCGTGAGGCACCACAACTTCATGATCGACCCGTGCGGGCGGACGGTGTGCGGTCGGCGGTCAGCGGGCGGGGCGGTGTGTCGGGGGTGGGGTGGGCGCGGGCTGGGTTTAGCGTGATCGACATGGCGGGGCGATACGGCGAGGACGTGTTGGCGGGAGACTGGCGTCGGCGGAAGGTCACCCCCGAGGTGGACGCCGAACCGGACCTCGTGGTCGAGGACGCCGACTCCGGGTTCTGCGGAGCGGTGGTGGGCTTCGAGGCCGGTGCGGTGGTGCTGGAGGACCGGCACGGTAAGCGCCGCAACTTCCCGCTGCTGCCGGCGGCGTTCCTGCTCGACGGCCGCCCGGTGACGCTGCGCCGCCCCACCCGCGCGCCGGTGCCGGCGGCCCGTCGACGGACCGCGTCCGGTTCGGTGGCGGTGGACAACGTCCGCGCCCAGGTGGCCAAAGCCAGCCGGATCTGGGTGGAGGGCATCCACGACGCCGCCCTGGTCGAGCGGATCTGGGGTGACGACCTGCGCATCGAGGGCGTGGTCGTGGAGCCGTTGGACGGCATCGACGCGCTCGACGCCGACGTACGCGACTTCGGCCCCGGCCCGACCCGACGGCTTGGCGTCCTCGTCGACCACCTGGTGCCGGGCAGCAAGGAGAGCCGGATCGTGGCCCGGGTGAACTCGCCGTACGTGCTGGTGACCGGGCACCCCTATGTGGATGTGTGGCAGGCGGTCAAGCCGGCGGCGTTGGGCATCGCGGCGTGGCCGGTGGTGCCGCCGGGGCAGCCGTGGAAGGAAGGGGTCTGCGCGGCCCTCGGGGTGGCCGAGCCGGCCGACATGTGGCGGCACGTCCTGTCCCGGGTGAACAGCTTCGCCGACGTGGAAACGCCCCTGATCAACGCCATGGAACGCCTCATCGACTTCGTCACCGAGGCTCCCTGACCGCCCGGTCCTTCCGGAGGGCGGCTCAGGGGGCCTCGTCGGGGCTGCGCGTGAAGACGAACGTGGCGATGTCGAGCGCCGTCACCCGTCCGCTGTCGTCGCGCAGCACCGACAGGATCTCGCCGTTCTCCGGCCCGGAGCGTCCCCGCCAGCGATCCGGCCCCTCGGCGGTGAACCGGCTCACCCGATCACCGCGTAGGTTGGCCACCAGGTCACCCGCGTCCCAGCTCAGATCCATCGGGGTGCCCATCCACCACCAGCGCCCGGTCAGCTCGGCCAACTCCGCGGGTACGGCGGTGGCCGGCCGCCACGGCTGTGGCAACGGCGGCTCGGCGTCCAGCACTGTGGTCAGCAGCCGGCGGCCGAGCCTGGTGAGCGGGACGCTGTACGAGTTGGCGAAGCCCACCACCGCCGTACGGGTCGGCCGGTGCACCGCGAGGGCGGCCACGTACCCGGGCATCGAGCCGCTGTGCCCGACGTACACGCGCTCGCCGTCGCGGTAGAGCTCCAGTCCCAGGCCGTGCCCACCGGTCCAGGAGTCGAGGTCGCTGATCACCACGGGCGCGCACATCTCGGTGAGCGTCCCGGCGGCCAGCACCGACGGGTCGGGGTCGGCGAGGAAGGCGGCCCAGCGGCCCAGATCCTCGATCGTCGACCAGAGCTGTCCGGCGGGGGCCATCGCACCGGTGTCGGTACGCGGTTCCTCGCGCAGCGTGTCGCGCCAGGGGTGTACGACGTAGCCGCGGGCGTACGGCTCGGTGGCTGCGTAGGTGGTGCGGCGCATTCCGAGCGGTCCGAGCAACCGTTCGTCGAGCAGGTCGGCCCAGGGCTTTCCGGTGAGCCGTTCGAGCAGGCCACCGAGGAGCCCGTAGGCCAGGTTGGAGTAGTGGTACGTGGTGTGCGGCGGATAGGCGATCTTGTCGGCGCTCAGGCCGTCGAGCAGCCTGGCCAGGTCGGCGCCGGCGGACCGCTCCCACCAGTCGCCCTCGGGTTCGCGTTGTATGCCGCTGGCGTGCCCGAGTAGTTGGCGCAGGGTGAGCGAGCCCGCTGCGGTGCCCGGCAGGTGCCGTTCCAGCGGGTCGTCGAGGGCCAGCCGGCCGGCATCACGCAACTGCATGATCAGGGTGGCGGTCATCGTCTTGCTGATCGAGCCCAACCGGTACTGCAGGTCGACGTCGGGGCGGGGGTGCTCGCCGGCGACGGCCAGGTGGACCAGCGCGCCATCGCGGACCACGCCCAGCACCAGTGACGGGGTACGACAGGCGACCTGTGCCTGGGCGACCTGGGCGTCGATCTGTCGGGTGGTCGCGGGCAGCAGGGTCACGGCGATCTCTCCTCGATCGGTGGTGCGGACCGGGGCGTTGCCAGGTGGTGTTTCGGCCGGCCAGTCGGTTTCGACGAGCCTACTGATCATCACGGGTGGGCTGCACGTGCATTCGCGTGTCACGATCAGGGGGTGGACGCCGTGGTGTGGATCGTTTTGGGTGTGCTGCTGGCCGTCGCCGAGATTTTCACGACGACGCTATTCTTGATCATGTTCGGGGTCGGTGCGTTCGCCGCCGCCGGAGCGGCCGCGCTGGGTGCGCCGGTCGCGGTGCAGGCGCTGGTCTTCGCGGTGGTGTCGGCGTTGAGCCTGGTGGTGGTGCGACCGGTCATCCGGCGGCACAATCGCTCCGCGCTGGAGAGCGGCGAGCAGCCGTTCGGCGTGGAGGCCCTCGAGGGCGCCACGGCGCTGGTGCTGGAACGGGTGGACGCCGAGCACGGTCTGGTCAAGATCGACGGTGAGCTGTGGACCGCCCGGCCGTACGACACGACGCAAACTTTCGAGCCCGGTCAACGGGTTCGGGTGATAAAGGTCCGGGGCGCGACAGCCCTGGTGTGGCAGGACGATGTTTCTTCCGCCGGCGAGTTGCCGGAATCGAGAGGATGAACGGGATGACGGTAGTTGGGGTGCTGTTACTCGCGGTGGCGTTGATCGCCGTGATTACGCTGGCCAAGGCGGTGCGGATCGTGCCGCAGCAGCGCCAGGATGTGGTGGAACGGCTCGGCAAGTACAAGCGCACCCTCAGCCCCGGCCTCAACCTGCTGGTGCCGTTCATCGACGCGGTCCGCACCAAGGTCGACATGCGCGAGCAGGTGGTCAGCTTCCCGCCGCAGCCGGTGATCACCTCGGACAACCTGGTGGTCTCGATCGACACGGTTCTCTACTTCAAGGTGGTCGACTCGGTCCGGGCGACCTACGAGATCTCCAGCTTCCTGCAGGCCATCGAGCAGTTGACCGTCACCACGTTGCGTAACGTGATCGGTTCGCTCGACCTGGAGCGGGCGCTGACCAGCCGGGACGAGATCAACCGGCACCTCTCGGGCGTGCTGGACGAGACCACCGGCCGCTGGGGCATCAAGGTGACCCGGGTCGAGATCAAGGCGATCGAGCCGCCGGCCAGCATTCGCGACTCGATGGAGAAGCAGATGCGCGCCGAGCGGGACCGCCGGGCGGCGATCCTGACCGCCGAGGGGCACAAGCAGTCGCAGATCCTCACCGCCGAGGGTGAGAAGCAGTCGGCGGTGCTGCGGGCCGACGGTGACCGGCAGGCCCGGATCCTGCAGGCCGAGGGTCAGGCGAAGGCGATCCGTACCGTCTTCGACGCGATCCACCAGGCCAACCCGAGCCAGAAGGTGCTCGCCTACCAGTACCTGCAGGCCCTGCCGCAGATCGCCCAGGGCAGCGCCAACAAGGTCTGGATCGTCCCGGCCGAGCTGACCAAGGCCCTGGAGGGGATGGGCGGCGCGCTCGGTGGGCTGAGCCAGATGGTGGGGGATCTGCCCGCACCGGAGGCGGCGGACCACGCGAGCCAGGTCGAGCGCGAGGCCGCGGAGGCGGCGCAGGCCGCGGCGGCCGCCGCTCAGCAGATCCACGACGAGGTACGCGTCGCCGAGGCGCAGGCCACCGGCGGCAACAAGCCGCAGGGGCTGCCGGCTCCGGAGCCGGTGTCTCCGGCCAGCCTGACCGAGGACCCGGCCGACCAGCGCGAGCGCGGCTGATCCAGGGCACCGGCCGCCCGGCCGGATAAATGCGAGAAAGACTCATGGGGCGCTCCGACGCCTGCCACCATCGGTCCTAGGACGGGTGGTGACCAGGCAATCGGGGCGCCCCGGCGCGTCGGTGCACCGCTCGACGACGAGCGAGGTGACGCATGAAGGATCCGGCGAATCGGATGTGGTCCTCGGCCCCGGTGCCCGGCGCGCACGACCCGGTCGCCCCGCTGGGCTCCCGGCGCAGCGGCGGCGGGTTCGGCGTGTTGCCCTTCGTCGGCGAGCCGAGCCCGGGCGCCCCCGCCACGAACGCCAGTTGGGCCTGGTCGGTGCGTCGGTTCGCCCGGGCGGCGGTCTGGCTGCTGCCCGCGTACGCCATCCTCTACGGCGCGGTGGCGATGGCCAGCGACGGAGGGGTGGGCAACGACCCCTATCCGGCCGACGGCCGCGCGGTGTACCTGATCGGTTGGGTGGCCGCGGTCTGGCTCGGCCTGCTCGCGCTGCTGGCCCTCACCGGGCTGCTGGCCGCGACCCGCAGCCGCCGGGTGGCCGCCGCCGGGCTGCTGGTCAGCATCGCCGGCACCGTGCTGATGCTGCCGTTCGCCGGGCTCGAGGAGCAGACCCCCGTCTTCGGCGCCACCGCGCGGTCGCTGGTCCTGCTCGGCGCGACGTTCTACAGCGCGGGCTGGTTCCTCACCGGGTGGGCGGTGGCCCGCTCGGGCACCTTCAGCCTCGGCGACGGCGTCATGCTGATCATCGCCGCGCCGCTGCTCGGCCTCGGCGGTGCCCTGATCGGCTCGTTGCAGACGTTCGGCGCGATCTTCGTACTGATCGCCGGCATCGGCATCGGCTACCGCTCCGGCCGCCTGATGCCCCGCGAAACCGCCAGAGACGCCGCCAGCGCCAGCCTCAGCACCCCCAACCCCTAAAAACCCCCGCGCCCCGCCCTTTTAGGGGTTGATCATGAAGTTATTGCGCTCGGCCGGCTTGTCGTGGCAATAACTTCATGATCAACGCGAGAGGTGGGGGCCGGGCCGGGGTCTGGGGGCGGGGTTTGGGGCCGGGGGTGGGCGTGAAGTTGGCGACAATGCGGGAGTGGGGATGGTCGGTTGGTGGTTTTTGTGGCAATCCTGGGGAGCATGGCCGCCCCCCGCTCGCCGCTGTCGCGGCTGTTCACCGTGCTGTTCGCCGGCGTGTTGGCCGGGCTCGTCCTGGCCGTCGCCGCGCTGCCCGGCAACCTGCTGCTCGGGCTCACCGCCCGCTCGGCGCTCGGATCGTATGCCGCGTTGCCGGCCTCGCTCAAGACCCCGGCGACGCCGCAGCGTTCGTACCTCTACGCCAACGACGGCAAGACGCTGATCACCACGTTCTACGACGTGAACCGTACCGACGTCCCGTTGTCGGAGATCGCCCCGGTCATGCGGCAGGCGATCGTGGCGGCCGAGGACCGGCGCTTCTACGACCACGGGGGCGCGGACCTGCGCGGCCTCGGCCGGGCGCTGGTGGCCAACGTCAAGGGCGGCGGCACCGAGCAGGGCGGCTCGACGCTGACCATGCAGTACGTCCGTAATGTGCTGAAGACCGACCCCACCCGCACCGCCGAGGAGCGCGCCGCCGCGACCGACCCCACGGTGGGCCGCAAGATCCAGGAGATCCGGTACGCGAGCGCGCTGGACAAGAGCCTCGGCAAGGACGAGATCCTCGACCGGTATCTGAACATCGCCTACTTCGGCTCCGGCGCGTACGGGATCGCGGCGGCCAGCCAGCGGTACTTCGGCAAGCCTCCGGCGCAGTTGACCCTCGGCGAGGCGGCCCTGCTGGCCGGTCTGGTGCAGTCCCCGGACGCGTACAGCCCGATCAGCGGCGACAAGGACGAGGCGCTGACCCGCCGCTCGTACGTGCTCGACTCGATGGTCGCCACCAACGCGATCACCGCCGCGCAGGCCGCCCAGGCCAAGGCGGAGCCGCTGACCCTGCACCCCACCGCCCAGCCCAACGGCTGCACCGCCGTCTCCCAGGGCCACGACGACTGGGGCTACTTCTGCGACTACCTGCGCCGGTGGTGGCTGACCCAACCGGCCTTCGGGGCCACGGTCGCGGAGCGCGAGCAGGCGCTGCGCTCGGGCGGCTACACCGTGGTCACCTCGCTGGACCCGAAGATTCAGGCCACCGCGCAGCAGCAGGCCACCAAGGTCTACGGGTACGACAACAAGCGCGCCCTGCCGATCGCGGCGGTGCAGCCGGGCACCGGGCGGGTGTTGGCGATGGCGGTCAACCGGCACTACAGCCTGGCCGACAACCCGGCCGGGCAGGCGAACTACCCGAACACCGTCAACCCGTTGATCTCCGGCGGCGCCAGCGTCGACGGGTACCAGGCGGGTTCGACGTTCAAGCTGTTCACCATGCTCGCCGCGCTGGAGTCGGGTCGTACCCTCTCCACCGGTTTCGACGCGCCTGCCAAGCTGCCCACCCGGTACGCCGCCGAGGGACCGGGCAGTTGCGACGGCCGCTGGTGCCCGGCGAACGCCAACCCGGACTGGATGGACGGGTACCGGATGATGTGGGACGGTTTCGGCCGCTCGGTGAACACCTACTTCGTCTGGTTGGCCGAGCAGGTCGGCCAGGACAAGGTGGTCGAGATGGCGCAGCGGCTCGGCATCACGTTCCGCGCCGACTCGGACGCCGCCTTCGCCAAGGACAACGCCGCGAACTGGGGCTCGTTCACCCTCGGTGTGGCGGCCACCACCCCGCTGGACCTGGCCAACGCGTACGCCACGGTGGCCGCCGAGGGCACCTACTGCACACCGGTGCCGGTGGTGTCGGTGACCAGTGCCGACGGTGCGAAGGTGCCGGTCGGGCAGCCCTCCTGCAAGCGGGTTCTCGACGCCGACGTCGCCCGGGCCGCGACCGACGCGGCGCGCTGCCCGGTGGGTCAGCAGTCGGCGTTCGGGCAGTGCAACGGCGGCACCGCCACCGGTGTGAACGACATCCTCGACGGCCGACCGGTCGCGGGTAAGACGGGCAGCTCGGAGCAGAACTCCACCGAGACGTTCGTCGGCTTCACCCCGCAGGTCGCAGTGGCCGGCATCGCCGCGAACCCGGACGACCCGGCCGACTCGGTGGGGTCGGCGGTGCAGACCAAGGTGATCGACGCGGTCGCCCGGGTCATCGCCACCGCCGTGAAGGGCCAGCCGGAGAAGGCGTTCGTCGCACCGAGCCACGAGCTTGCCGGCGACCCCCACCGCCCGGTGGAGCGCCCGACGGTGCCGAACCGTCGACAGGACCCCACCACCGACGACCCCCAGTCAGCCCTCCAACGCTGGCTAGACCGCCGAGGCTGACCACCCGCACCCGCACCCCGCCCGCCCGCCCCCGCCCCCGCCCGCACCCCGCGATCTTGCACTTTCGGTCGCCGACAAGCACTCTTTTGCCAGCTTTGTCGGTGCAGAAAGTGCAAGATCGCGAGGGCGCGGGGGCGCGGGGGCGCGGGGGCGCGGGGGTGCGAGGGTGCGAGGGTGCGAGGGTGCGAGGGCCGGGGTCAGCGGTCGCGGCGGCGGGGGCGGTAGCTGGTCAGGGTGGCGGGGATGCCGCGGCGGATGATTCCGGCCCAGTCGGTGTCGCCGCGCAGCACCGCCGCGGCGGTCTTGCGGGCCTGCTCGGCGGTGAAGTGCGGTGGCAGCATCAGCTCGGCCGGGTCGACCAGGGCGTTGATCACCACCGGCCGGTCGGCGGTGAGCGCCCGGTCCCAGACGTCGCGCACCTGCTCCGGGGAGTCGACCAACTCGCCGCGCAGCCCGAGCACCTCCGCCCACTGGTGGTAGGCGATGTCCGGCAACTGCTGACTGTCCGGAAACATCGGCGTCCCCTCGGTGGAGCGCTGTTCCCAGCTGACGAACGCCAGGTCCCGGTTGTTGAGCACCAGCACCACGAAGCGCGGGTCGGCCCAGCTGCGCCAGTACTTCGCCACGGTGATCAGCTCGTTGACGCCGTTCATCTGCATGGCGCCGTCGCCGATCAACGCGACCAGCGGCCGGTCCGGGTGGGCGAACTTGGCGCTCAGCGCGTACGGCATGGCGCCCCCCATGGACAGCAGCGTGCCGGAGAGGCTGGCCCGCATCCCGGGGCGTACCTGGATGTGCCGGGCGTACCAGGCGGTGGTAGTGCCACAGTCGACAGCGAGCAGCACGTCGTCGGGCAGCCGTTCGTTGAGGGTGTGGAAGAGCAACTGCGGGTTGACCGGGTCGGCGCTCTGCTCGGCCAGGTCGCGCTGCACCTGGCGCCACGCCGAGGTGGCCTCGGTGACCTCCGCCCGCCAGGCCGTCGGCCCGGGGCCGGGGCCCAGCTCGTTCAGCAACGCCCGCAGCGTGGGGCGGGCGTCGCCGGTCAGGTTCACCTCGGTCGGGTACCGCAGCCCGAGCTGAGTGCCGTCCAGGTCGATCTGCACCGCGCGGGCCTGTCCGGGCGGCGGGTAGAACTCCGAGTACGGCATGTTGCTGCCCACGATCAGCAGCCGGTCACAGCCACTCATCAACTGCCAGCTCGGTCGGGTGCCGAGCAGCCCGATCGCGCCGGTCACCCACGGCTCGCGGTGGTCGACGGCGGTGAAGCCGAGCAGCGCGGTGGCCACGCCGGCCCCGAGCCGATCAGCGATCTCGCGGACCTCGTCGCGCGCGCCGAGGGCACCCTGGCCGACCAGCATGGCCACCCGCTGCCCGCCGCGCAGCACCTCGGCCGCCCGGCGTACGTCGGCTTCCGGTGGCACCGTCGGCGTGCTGCTCGGCGCGTTGCTGGTCTGGTAGTAGCCGTGTGCGTGCGGCGGGTTCGGGACGGCCGGCTCGTCCTGGATGTCCAGGGGCAGGACCAGGGCGGTGACGGTACGCCGGGCCAACGCTGTCCGGCAGGCCCTGTCGACGAGGTGTCGGACCTGCGCCGGATTGTCGAGCTGGGCCAGGAACGCCGCGGCCACGTCCTTGTAGAGGGCGAGCAGATCCACCTCCTGGTAGTAGCCGCCGCCCTCGGCGGTGGTGGCGGTGTGCCCGACCAGGGCGATCACCGGTTGGTGATCGAGCTTCGCGTCGTACAGGCCGTTGAGCAGGTGGATCGCGCCCGGCCCGCTGGTCACCAGCGCGCAGCCCAGCGGGCCGCCGCCGTACTTCACGTGCGCGGAGGCGGCGAAGCCGGCGGTCTCCTCGTGGCGAACCTGGATGAACTGGGCCCGCCCGTTGGTGCGTTGCAGCGCGGACGTCATGCCGTTGATGCCGTCGCCGGGATAGCCGAAGTAACGGTGTACGCCCCAGCTGAACAGCCGCGACACGATGTGGTCCGCGACGGTCGGGCGCCGGGGCAGGGCGCCCACTTCGCCCGGTGCCGTGTGGTCTGCGCTCACCTGGCCGGTCCTTCCCGTCGAGTCCGATGCTCCGCCGGTCATTCCCCTTCGTCTTCGGACAAAACACCCCGACGAGCGGGCGTCGGAGCGCGATGACCGCCGTCCGGCAGAATCGTCCGGTGCCCGTACACCAGATCACCGACCCTGACGACGACCGGATCGCCGACTATCGGGCGCTCACCGACGTCGAGCTGCGCACCCGCTGGGAGCCACCGCACGGCCTGTTCATCGCCGAGGGGGAGCTGGTGCTGCGCCGGGCGCTGCGCGCGGGCTACCCGGCCCGGTCGTACCTGGTCGACGCCAAGCGGGTCGACCAGCTCGCCGACCTGGACACCGGAGACGCGCCGGTCTACGCCGCGACCCAGGACGTGCTGCAACGGGCCACCGGCTTCCACGTACACCGGGGGGTGCTGGCGTCGTTCCACCGCAGGCCACTGCCGACGGCGGCCGAGGTGCTCGCCGCCGCGCGCCGGGTCGTGCTGCTGGAGGACGTGAACAACCACACCAACCTCGGCGCGGTCTTCCGGGGGGCCGCCGCGCTCGGCATCGACGCGGTGCTGCTCTCGCCATCCTGCGCCGACCCGCTGTACCGGCGCAGTGTCCGGGTCAGCATGGGTGAGGTCTTCGCGATGCCGTACGCGAAGCTGGACCGCTGGCCCGGGGGTCTGGACCAGGTGCGGGAGGCCGGCTTCACGGTGCTCGCCATGACGCCCGCGCCGGACGCCGTACCAATCCAGCGGTTGACCCCGGCGCAGCGTGAGCGGGCGGCCCTGCTGCTCGGAGCCGAGGGGCCCGGCCTCACCGCGGCGGCCCAGGCTGCCAGCGACGTGCGGGTGGTCGTTCCGATGCGGCGTGGCGTCGACTCGTTGAACGTCGCGGCCGCGGCGGCGGTGGCGTTCTGGGAGCTGGGCCGCGACGATCCGCCGTTCGGCGGCGAGTAGAGCCTTCAGCTTGCATGGCCATGCGTTCTATTGCATAATTTTCCCCGTGTCCAAGGTTCTCACCTCCCTGCCCACCGGCGAACGTGTCGGCATCGCCTTCTCCGGCGGCCTCGACACCTCGGTCGCGGTCGCGTGGATGCGCGACAAGGGCGCCATTCCCTGCGCCTACACCGCCGACATCGGCCAGTACGACGAGCCCGACATCGCGTCGGTGCCCGGTCGTGCGCTCAGCTACGGCGCCGAGGTCGCCCGCCTGGTCGACTGCCGCGCCGCCCTGGTCGAGGAGGGCCTGGCCGCGCTGACCTGCGGCGCCTTCCACATCCGCACCGGCGGGCGGGCCTACTTCAACACCACCCCGCTGGGTCGCGCCGTGACCGGCACCCTGTTGGTGCGGGCGATGGTCGCCGACGACGTCCAGATCTGGGGCGACGGCTCGACCTTCAAGGGCAACGACATCGAGCGGTTCTACCGGTACGGCCTGCTGGCCAACCCGATGCTGCGCATCTACAAGCCGTGGCTCGACACCGCCTTCGTCACCGAGTTGGGTGGGCGTAAGGAGATGTCCGAGTGGCTGCTGGAACGCGGCCTGCCCTACCGGGACAGCACCGAGAAGGCGTACTCGACCGACGCCAACATCTGGGGCGCCACGCACGAGGCGAAGACCCTGGAGCACCTCGACACCGGCATCGAGACGGTCAACCCGATCATGGGCGTCCGGTTCTGGGACCCGTCGGTGGAGATCCCGACCGAGGACGTCACCGTCGGCTTCGACCAGGGCCGCCCGGTCACCATCAACGGCAAGGAGTTCGGCAGCGCCGTCGACCTGGTGCTGGAGGCCAACGCCATCGGCGGCCGGCACGGCCTGGGCATGTCGGACCAGATCGAGAACCGGATCATCGAGGCCAAGAGCCGGGGCATCTACGAGGCGCCCGGCATGGCGCTGCTGCACTACGCGTACGAGCGGCTGGTCAACGCCATCCACAACGAGGACACCCTGGCGAACTACCACAACGAGGGTCGCCGCCTCGGTCGGCTGATGTACGAGGGCCGCTGGCTGGACCCGCAGGCCCTGATGCTGCGCGAGTCGCTGCAGCGGTGGGTCGGCACGGCGGTCACCGGCGAGGTGACGTTGCGGCTCCGCCGGGGCGAGGACTACTCGATCCTGGACACCACCGGCCCGTCCTTCAGCTACCACCCCGACAAGCTGTCGATGGAGCGTACGGAGGACTCGGCGTTCGGCCCGAACGACCGGATCGGCCAGCTCACCATGCGCAACCTGGACATCGCCGACTCGCGGTCGAAGCTGGAGCAGTACGCCTCCCTCGGACTGGTCGGCGGCGGCAACACGCAGCGCATGATCGGGGCCGCGCAGGCCGCCTCGACCGGGCTGATCGGCGCGATGCCGGAGGGCGGGGCGGAAGCCATCGCCTCCCGGGGCGTCGCCACCGCCGAGGACGAGGCGCTCGACCGCGCCGCGATGGAGTTCGGCGTCGACTGAACGCAACGCCGTCAGGCACCGGGCCGCGCCCGAACGGCGCGACCCGGTAGGAAGTCAGCCGCGACGAACCGTTGGTGAGGATCACCGGCCGCCCGGATCCTCACCAACGGTTCGCTGCTGCGGGTCAGGCGAAGTACGTCGACCAGAGATTGTGCGACGGCCAGCTGCTCACCGCCCGGGAGGCGGTCCACAGTGCCGAGTCGATGGCGCCGTAGCTGAGCCCGGACGGGTCGTCGCGCTGGTTGAAGACCACCGCCCAGCTCATCCCGTGGTAGGTGCGCACGAGGAGGCTGTAGGTGCCGGGCATGCTGCCGGTGTGCCAGGTGTTGCGGCCGGTGCCACCGCTGACCGGCCGGACCTGCCAGCCCAGGCCGTAGTACCAACCGTCGGGGTTGACCCCGACGGTAGGCACCGCGAAGACCCGGTTGAGCGAGGTGGCGTTGAGCACTGTGCTGCCGGTGTCGAAGGCCGAGGCCCAGCGGGCCAGGTCCACGGCGGACGCGATCCAACCTCCGTTCGCGTCCTGCAGGCGCATGCTGAAACTGCCGTACGGCGCCGGCACCGTCGAGCCCGAGCCGTCCAGGACGGTCGGCCCGCTGTACTGCGAGCGGTAGCCCACCTCGCCGCTGTGCCGGGTGATGCTCCAGCCACTCGCCATCCGCGTGATCTTCAGAGGGGCGAGCAGCTTCTGCTTTACGTACGTCTCGTAGGGCAGCCCGCTGACCGCCTCGATGACCCGGCCGGCCAGCAGGTAGCCGTAGTTGCTGTAGGAGACCGTCGAGCCGGGGTTGTGGACCAGCGGCTGTCCGTTCATGAACCGGATGACGTCCTTGTGGTGCAACTCCATCGGCACGCCCAGCGCCTGCGCGATGATCCGGTCCTTGAACAGCGGGTCGAACGCCGTCTGGTCCCGGTCCCAACCGCTGGTGTGCTGCAGCAGGCGCCACATCGTGACCTGCGGCAGCCGCGGGTCCACGGCCTGTCCGGCCGGCGGGGTGAGGTCGATGTGCTTGGCGATCGAGTCGCCCATGGTCAGCTTGCCGTCCTGGGCGAGCCGGACGATCGCCGCCGCCGTCAGCGACTTCGACAGGCTGGCCACCCGGAACAGTGACGTCGGCTGGATCGTCTCCGGCGAGTTGTTGCCGTAACCGCGGGCGAGCACGAGCCGGCCCTGGTAGGTCACCGCGAGCTGCCCGGCGGAGATCCCCCGCGCCTGCATGAAGCTCTTCATCGTGTCGTCGAATGAGCGTAGGGCGGTGACCGCCGTTCCGGTGGCGGTCCAGGTGGCGGCGGCGGCCGGCAGCCCGACGCCGGCGGCACCCACCAGAGTTCCCGTGCCGGCGGCACCTACCAGTTTTCCGAATGTCCTGCGGCTGACTTTCATCCCGTCCATGCCCGTCCTTCCGTTTTGATCACGAGCACCGGGCACGCTACTGGAGAAGATCGTTTTGGTGGGGGCGAGTCGTACCGCCCGGCGGCTTTCGATGCCGGCGCTTTCGGGGTGGCGGCACCGGGCGTCAGTCGGACGTGATGGTCGAGTTCGGGGTCACGCAGGGTAGCGTGTCGGCCGTGTTCCCTACCGTCCGTGAGGTCTTGGCCCTGGACCCCGTCCGCCACGGCGCCCCGCGACTGGTCGCCGGTGAGGCCGGGCTGGATCGGCCGGTGCGCTGGGTGCACGTCGCCGAGGTGCCGGACATCGCGACCCTGCTGGGCGGGGGCGAGTTGGTGCTCACCACCGGCATCGGGCTGCCGGGCGACGACGCGGGTCTACGGGCGTTCATCGGTGACCTGGCCGACGTGGGCGTCTCCGGCCTGGTGGTGGAGCTGGGCCGCCGGTACGGCAGCGCGGTGCCCCGGGTGATGGCCGCGGCAGCCGAGCGGCGCGGGCTGCCGCTGGTGGAGCTGCGCCGGGCCACCCCGTTCGTCCGGATCACCGAGGCGGTGCACGCGCTGATCGTCGACGCGCAGCTCACCGAGCTGCGCGCCACCGAGGAGATCCACCAGCGGTTCAACGACCTCTCCGTCGAGGGCGCCGACACCGCCGAGGTGATCCGACAGGCCGCCGAGCTGTCCGGTTGCCCGGTCGTCCTGGAGAACCTGTCCCGGCAGGTGCTCGGGTACGACCCGGCGGGCGAGAGCGCCGAGCTGCTGCTTGACGGTTGGGAGCAGCACTCGCGGCGGATCCGTCCGGCCGGGCGGACCGCGTACGACCCGGACAGCGGTTGGCTGGTGACCACCGTCGGCGCCCGTGGGCAGGACTGGGGTCGGCTGCTGCTGCGCTGGCCGGCCAGCGGGGACGTGCCCAGCGCCCGGGCCGTCGAACCGATCGCCGGCCCGCCCACCCGGCTCACCATTCTGATCGAGCGGGCCGCGTCCACCCTCGCGTTGGGCCGGCTGATCCGCCGCGACGCCGAGGGCCTGGAACGGCAGATCCATCGCACCCTGCTCACCGCTCTGCTCGACCACTCCCGCCCGGTGGACGAGGTGGGGCTGCGGGCCAAGGCGCTCGGCGTGGTGCTCGACCGGCGGCACCTGGTCGGTGTGATGGTCCGCCACCGCGCCGACGACCCCGCCGGGGAGGCCGGCCCCGAGGCCGCCCAGGCCCGGCTGCGGGATCTCGCCGAGGCGGTCGGCCAGGCCCTGCGAGAGGCGAAGCTGACCGCGCTGACCAGCGCCGTCGACGACAATTCGGTGGGCGCGCTGCTGGCCCTACCGGACCCGGCCGCCGAGGACCGCGCGCTGTCCGCGTTCGCCAGCGCTCTTCGTCGGGTACGCCTCGACGCCGGCGCCGGCCGGCCGGGTCCCGGTGCCGAACCGGCTCGGTCCGCTTCCAGCGTCGACCCGGCCCGCTCCGACCCCTCCCGTGCGGCGGTCGGTGCCGATCCGTCCCGGGCGGGGTTCGGGGTGGATCCGTCCCGGGTGGGTTCGGGGGTCGACGCCACTCGGCCGGGAGTTGGCGTCGATCCGCTCCGGGGCGCTGGCCCGGGTGCCGTGATCGTGGCCGCCGGGTCCGGGGTGGGCACCCTGCGGGAGGCCCGCCGGTCGCTGGTCGAGGCGCGGCAGATCGCTGAGGCCGCCCGGCGTGACCGGCGTGACCTGCCGATCTTCCGGCTGCCGCACGTCGGTCTGGCCGGGCTGCTGCACCTGCTGCGCGACGAGCCCCGGCTACAGACGTTCGTGGAGCGCGAACTCGGGGCGCTGCTGGAGTACGACGCCCGGCACCCCCGGGAACGGTTGCTCGACACCCTGCGCGCCTACCTGGAGCAGGGGCGCAACAAGTCCGCCGGCGCGGCCGCCGCGCACCTGTCCCGGCCGGCCTTCTACGAACGCCTGGCCCGCATCGCCCGCATCCTCGACGTGGACCTGGACTCGGTAGAGGCCAGCCTCTCCCTCCACGTAGCCCTACTAGCCCTAGAAGCAGTCCGCACCCCCTAGCACGCCCGTCACGCCCGTCACGCCCGTCACGCCCCTCTCACGCCGCGATCTTGCACTTTCTGCTGCGACAAATAGCCGTAAAGACGGCATATCGACAACACAAACTGCAAGATCGACGAGGGTGGGGTGGGGTGGGGTGGGGTGGGGTGGGGCGGGGGGCTGGGGGTGGGGGTTAGGTGAGGGCGTTTAGGGCTTTGGCGTAGGTGGGGGGGATGTGGTTGGGGCCGCCGGGGGTGAAGACGTCCGACGTGGCGACCGCGGACCAGGCCGTTGCCGGGACGGCGTCGACCAGGGCCTGGATCACCGGGGCGTCGCGCCACTGGTCCTGCTCGGCGAGCAGGCCGAGGGCCACCACCGACTCCTCGACCTCGCCCACGCACTCGAACGGCTTGTGCCCGTCCACGCCCAGCAGCTCGCGGTAGCCGGGGATCTGCGACTCGTCGGCGAGCAGGTCGCCGCCGAAGATGTGGGTGATCCGCTCCCGGGGCATGAACGGCGCCATGGCCAGGAAGACGAACCGGCACTTCGGGCAGTCACGGCACCAGCGCTCGCTGGCGTCGCGCAGCTTGAACGCGGCGTTGCAGCTGGTCACCACGTCGTCGTACCGGGTGAACTCGGCGAACAGCCGGGCGATGTGCAGCTCGGACAGCGAACGGAGCAGGGAGAAGTACGGTTCGGTCAGGCCCGCGTGCTCGGCCAGCGACGCCCGCAGCAGCCCCTCCGCCTCGACGCCCTTGGACCACTGGTGGTTGATCTCGTGGCCGTCCCAGACCAGGTTCGGGTCGGACGCCGAACGCTCGTTGGACATCACCACCGGGCCCAGCCCGTGCAGCACGGCGGTGGCCACCGCGATCAGCGAGTTGATGGCGGTCACCGGGATGTGCCCGTTCAGCGCGCCGGCCGCGTTCAGGTCGAACAGCACCGGGTCGATGCGCCGCCGGGCGGCCAACGGGACCAGCCCGGACGCCTCGTTGACGGCGACGATCACGTGGTTCGGGTTGACCGAGAACGGCACCGGGTCCAGCTCGGCTCGGCGCAGCGCCTCCAGGCTGACGATCGAGTCCTTGCCGCCACCGACAGCCGAGAGCGGGCGACGGTCGGAGTCGTCGTACACCCGTGGCGTCTCCGGGGAGCCGGCCGGCACCTCCGGGCGTAGCTGGAGCACGTGCGGCAGCTGGTTGCGGTACGCGTACTCCGCGAGGCCCTTGGTGTAGACGGCCGTGACGTAGTCGACGGTGGCCGCGCCCAGCGGCGCCGGCAGCACCAGCCGGGGCGGCGCGGCGGCCTTGTAGTAACTGACCCCGGCGACGAGGTGCAGCACCTCCAACACCCGGTTGAGGGTCGCCACCGTCTCGTCGGAGGGCGGCTCCGCCGGCAGCGGAAGGGTGATCACCTCGGTGAAGCGCTGCTCACCGGCCGGGCCGGTCAGGGCGTAGTCGAACAACACCTCGCCGGTGGCGAAGTCGATCGAGTAGGACGGGAAGGTGAAGGCGTCCATCCGCCGGAGCTGCTCGTTGGGCACACGCCATACTAGGCCCTGGTTCGTCCGGCCGTGTCCGGACCGGGCCCGCCCTGCCGCCGCCGTTACCCCCGAGGAGAGCCTCGTGCGCCTTTCTGACCTGCGCGGACGCACCGTCGCCGTCTGGGGCACCGGTCGGGAGGGCCGGGCCGCTGTGACAGCCATCGCCGCGCACGGCCCGGCCGAGCTGGTCGCCGTCGACGACAGTGCGAACTTCCTGTCGCTGCCCTGGGACGGCCCGCTGGCCGAGGCGGCGCCGCTGGTCACCGGTGAGGCGGGCTTCGAACGGCTGGCCGCGGCGGACGTGGTGGTCCGTTCCCCGGGCGTGCCCCAGACCCACCCGTGGCTGGTCGAGCTGCGCCGACGCGGGATCATGGTGACCCAGGGCACCGCGTTGTGGATGGCCGACCACGCCGCGCGCACCGTCGGGGTCACCGGCAGCAAGGGCAAGAGCACCACCTCCAGCTTGATCAGCCACCTGCTCACCGCGATGGGCCGGCCGAATGTCTTCGGCGGCAACATCGGGGTGCCGACCCTGGATCTTCCCGAGTCGGAGCTGTACGTGCTGGAGCTGTCCAGCTACCAGTGCAGCGATCTCGCCGACTCGCCCCGGGTGGCGGTGGTCACCGCGCTCTTCCCCGAGCACCTGGACGCGCACGGCGGGGAGCGGGAGTACTACCGGGACAAGCTGAACCTGCTGGCCCACGACCCGCAGACGATCGTGGTCAACGGTGACGACCCCCGGCTGGCCGCCGAGTTGGGTGAGCTGCCGGCGGTCCGGGCCGGTCGCCCCGACACCTTCCACGTCGCCGCCGGTGGCGACGGCGCACCCTGGTTCCACGTCGGTGACCAGCCGCTCTTCCCGCGTGCCGTGCTGCCGCTGGTCGGTCGGCACAACGAGGGCAACCTCTGTGTCGCGCTCGCCGTGCTGGATGCGCTCGGCGTGGACGTGCTGGCCGGCAAGGACCACCTCGCCGTCGCGGTCGCCGAGTTCCAGGGGCTGGCCCACCGGCTCACCGAGATCACCGACCCGTCCGGGCTGACGTTCGTCGACGACACCCTGGCCACCAGCCCGTACGCGGCCATGCACGCCATCGACGCGTACGACGGGCGGCCGTTGACGGTGATCGTCGGCGGCAACGACCGAGGTCTGGACTACACGCCGTTGGCCGAGCACCTGGCCGAGCGGGAGCTGACCGTGATCGGGATTCCGGACAGTGGCGCCCGCATCGTCGAGGCGCTCGCCGGCCTCCCGAAGGTGCGTACCGAGCTGGTCGACGACCTGGTGGACGCGGTCCGGCTGTCCCGCGAGGTGACCCCGGCCGGCGGGGTGGTGCTGCTCTCCCCGGCCGCGCCGAGCTACGGCCGGTTCCGCAACTTCGAGCACCGCTCGGAGGTCTTCGCCCAGGCCGTCGCCGACACCGCAGGCTGACCCCCGACCCGGCCCCGCCGGCTCAGCGGGATCGTGACGGCCACCGGCGCAGCCAGGAACGGCGGGCCGGCACCGCCTCGTCACCGAGGTCGGGCTGCGGTTGGCCGGTTCCCTCCCGCTGCCACCGGTTGCCCTGCTGGTCGGTGAATCGCAGTCGCACCGTCGCCGAGGCGTACCCGCTGAGGTCGACGCTGCGGTCGACGTTGATGAACAGCTCCGCGGCGGCCCCGCCGTCGAGCCGGTCGACGGGGCCGGTCACCGTGGCCACCGGCACCTGACGGCCGCCGGGACCCGGGTCGCCGGTGTGCGCAATCGGCGTGGCGGCGAGGTCGAAGACCGGCCCGTCGCTGTCGTTGGCGACCCGTACGCGCAGCACGCCCTTGCCCTCGGTGCGGGTGGTGCTGGAGACGAGCCGCGCCTGTCGGGCCTGCGCGGCCCGGTCCTCGCGCCGTCGGGCCCGCAACTCACGGCGCAGGCTGAGCACGCCGAAGAGGAGTGTGCCGACGGTGCCGAGGCCGCCGAACCAGTCCGGGACCGATCCCCAGTCGATGCCCCAGCCGGCCGGGATGAACGCCAGAGTCTCCACAGTCGACATGTGTCCACGGTAGTCGTGGTACCGCAGTCCGCCCTCGGCTCCACCGTTCAGCGCCGGCCACCGGCCGTCCCGCCGACGGGACTGCATCTTTCATCCGGGTGCGGCTGCGTAGAGTGTTGGCGTGGGCTTCAGCGGGTAGTGTTTGGGCAACGGATCACGCGGTCGACCGCCATCCCCTCGGCGTGGACCGACCATCGTGGAGCCTGCCGTCACGCCCCTCCGGGAGGCCAGATGACCCACCGTCGCCCCACCCTTCACCGGCCCGGCCGGACCCGGCCGGCCCGCCTCCTGATGGGCCGTCCGGAGCGCGGCAGCCCAGAGATGCGCCGAAGGGAGCCGGGCCGCACGGAGCCGAGCCGATGACCGCGCCGGCACAGGTCACCGGATTTTCGATCATTCCGCCGCGCCGTAACCGGCTGCCGCTGCGCGGGCGCGACGAGCTGGTCGAGACGATCCTGCGTGCCGCCGAGCCGCCCGCCGGCACGGTGCGTGCTCCGGAGGAGGCCACGCAGATCCTCTTCGGGCTGGGCGGCTGCGGCAAGAGCCTCACCGCTCAGGAGGTGGCCCGCCAGCTCGAGGAACGTGGCCGGCTGGTCTGGTGGATCTCGGCGAAGGACTCGGCACGGGTCAGCGCCGGGATGCGCGAGGTCGCGGGCCAGCTCCAGGCTCCGGAGAACCAGCTCGACCTCGCCTGGGCCGGAAAGGCCCGCAGCCCGGTGGAGCTGGTCTGGGACCTGTTGAACAACTCTCCCCGGCCCTGGTTGCTGATCTTCGACAATGCCGACGAACCGACTCTGCTGGCCCCCGCCGACGGGCAGGTCGCCGACGGCACGGGCTGGCTCCGCCAACCGCGTACGGCCAATGGGCTGGTTCTGGTCACCACCCGGGACGGCAGGCGGGACACGTGGGGCGAATGGTCCACGATGTACCTGGTGGACGAGTTGTCGCCGGAGGACGGCGGGCAGGTGCTCGTCGACCTCGCCGGCACGGCCCCCGGCACGCTGGAGCAGGCGACCGGGCTCGCCGCCCGGCTCAAGGGGCACCCGCTGGCGCTGCGTGGCGCCGGCACCTACCTGGCGGAGGCCAACCGCATCCCGGTCGGCACCACCCGGTCCTCGATCCGCACCTACGACGACTACCGGGAGGCACTGGACCGGCGCACCGGCACCGGCATCCGGCGCACCGGCTCCAGCGGCTTCGACATGGCTGTCCGTCCGGTGGTGCAGTCCTGGGAGATGTCGCTGGACCTGCTCGCCGGGCGCGGGCTCGACCAGGCTCGGCCGGTGCTGCGCCTGCTGGCCTGTCTCGGTGACGCGCCGATTCCCTACACCGTGCTGCTCGACCCGGTCCGGTTGTCGGCCTCGCCGCTGATCGGCGAGATCGGCGAGGACCGGCTGCGCGAGGTCCTGCGTTCGCTGGCGGACTTCGCGCTGGTCGACCTCGGGGTGGTCGAGTCACTGCCGGCCCAGTCCTCGGTGGCCCACGTGGTCACCCTGCACCCGTTGGTACGCGAGCTGATCCGGGGCCTACCCGACGTGGTGGCCGCTCGGGCGGAATACCACGACCTGGTGCTCGACCTGCTGGACGCGCTTCGGTTGCGCGACCCGGACCGCCCTCGCGAGGAGGAGTTCGACCCCGACGAGCCGGACAAGTGGGCGAGCTGGCACCTGCTGGCACCACCCACGATGGGCGCGGTGTTGGATTTCCTCGACAGCGGCGACCTGCCCCGGACCCGGCCGGACCTGCTGGACGTCGCACTCGATCTGGCCCGGCTGATCGCCCGCTACATCCTGGCCGTGGGCCTGCCCGGGCAGGCGGAGATCTTTTTGGACCTCTGCCTGGAGGGGTGCCGCCGCATCGGCGTCGACCTCAACGACCGGCCGGCGCTGAGCCTCCGCCACGAACGTTCCCGGGCAGCGTTGGAGCAGGGGCACCTGAGCTGGGCCGAGACCGAGCTGCGCGCCATCATTCCGGCCCGGGAGGCGCTGCTCGGACGGGAGCACCGCAACACCCTGGCCAGCCGGCACAAGCTGGCCCGGACCATCCTGGAACAGGGCCGGTGGCACGACGCCGAGGAAGAGCTGCGCGACATCGTCCGGGCCGAGTACCGGGTGCGCGGCCCCGAGGACCGGGACACCATGACCGCGCGGCACAGCCTGGCCCGTGCGATCGTCTACCAGGGACGGTACGCCGACGCCCACGCCGAGTTGGCCGAGATCCTGGAGATCCGCCTGCGGCACTGGGCGCCGGACCACTTCGAGACCCTGACGGTCCGGCACACCCTGGATCTGTGCCGGCTGCGCGAGGGTGAGGTCGAGGAGGCCCTCGCCGACCTCCGCGAGCTCCTCTCGACGGACAGCGCCAAGCGGCAGGTCCAGCACGTCGCGATGATCGCCGCCCGGCACACTCTGGCGGAGTGTCTCATCGCCACCGGCGCCAGCGACGAGGCGGAGAAGGTGCTGTCCGGGGTGGTCAAGGACCGGCGGCGGATCCTCGGCGACGACCACGCCGACACGGTCCGGGCCGAGACCGACCTCAGGAAGCTTCGTGGCGAGTGACGGACGGGACGTCGAGGTCCCGCTCCGGTTCCGCAGCCCAGCCTGACGAGGAGCTGAAGTGAGCGATCAACTGCGCCGCCGGGACCGACTGACCGCCGAGTCTCTGCGGGAGTTGGCGACCGGTGAGATCGACGTGATCTGGCACCGCGAGTACTACCCACCGCAGCTGTGCGACGCCGCGTTGCCCCGGGTGGTCCGCGCCGTCGACGAGGCGAACTTCCTGCTCACCAAGGAGTTCACCAGCGTCGGCACGTCGATGGGCGAGGTGGCGAACGGCGGCGACAGTGTCCGGCGCTACCTGGACACCGCCGCCGACACGACCCGGCTGATCCGGCACGACGTGTTCGCCGAGCAGCAGTCACCCACCGACCTGATCCGGCTCGACCTGGATGAGATGTGGCCGTACGGGGCGACGGTCGGGCGGCACGACGGCCGCATGATGCTGCCCGGTGTGCTGCGTCGGATGACGCCCGGTGGTCGGGGCCGCCCGCACATCGACCGCCGGCAGATCCCACTGCTCGACGCGTACCGGCTGCACCGGCGGTTGGGGGTGAACATCTACCTGGAGGTGCCGGAGCCCGGCGCGGGTGGCGAGATCGACTTTTGGGGGACCCTGTCCGAGGAGGAGTTCGTGGCGCTCAAGACCGACCCGTTCGACTACGGAATCGAGCCTGAGCGGGTCGGCCCACCGTTGGACACCGTGCTGCCCGGCAAGGGCGATCTGGTGATGTTCGAGGCGGGCCGGATGCACGGCGTCCGCGAGGTGCGGGCGGGCTGCCGCACCTCGGCTGCCTGTTTCATCGGCGTTCGCACGGAGACCGACCCGCTGTTGGTCTTCGCCTGAGGAGTCACCGCGCCGGGTGCGTCAGGTCGGTGTGCAGGGCGCGCATCGAGCGGATCGCCGAGCGGATCTCCTGGAGGTAGCGCCCCGGCGTGAGCGTCTGCTCGGGCAACACGGCCAGGTCGGCCAGCGCCGGGTCCACCCCGACGGTGTCGATGCCGCAGCCGTACGGCACGGCGAGCGTGCGTAGCGCGTCGCAGTGCTGGAACGGCACGTAGATCGGCGCGGTGACCATCAGCACCTCGTCGCCCGGGGCGAGCTGGACGTGCCCGGCCCAGAACCGCTGCGTGTCGGCGGTGTGCGCGCGCCGCCGGTGCGGTTCGCTGGACGGCGCGGCGAGCACCCGCACCGGCGGCAGCCCGTCCGGTCGGTAGGTCCGCGACGACCAGGAGTGGTGCGGGTGGCCGGCATCGACACCGTCCTGCTCCGCGGGGGTGGCCACCCCGAACACCCGCCGGACGGCCGTGTCGAGCACGTCGACCTCGGTGTCGTCGGCGGGCAGACCCGCGTCGGCCAGCGTCCGGCGTTCCCAGTCGGACAGCGGCCGGAAGCTGCCCAGCACGGCGACCTCGCCGCGCACCGGCACGCCGGCCCGCAGCAGGTGAGCGGCGTACCCGACCCGGCGTACGCAGGCGTGCGCCAGGCCGCCGAGAACCACCAGGTGGGCGTACGCCGGTCGGGCCGGCGCCACCGGCCGGATCAGGCCGAGGGACGCCGCCGCCTGGAGCACCAGCTCGACGGTGCCGGCGTCGAGGTCCGGCTCCCGGGCGTCGGGCCGCTCCCGGCCGCCCCGGAAGTCCCAGTGTCGGGCGGAGAACTCGTCCAGGAAGCGGAGCACGTCGGCGAGGTCGCCGTCCGGCCAGCTGCCGCCGAAGCGGTCGACCAGCCGGCGCATCGGTTCCCCGCAGACCCACTCGGCGATGCCGGCGGCCGGGTCGCCCGACACCCGGATGGGCAGTGGTACGGGCAGCTCAGGCACCGCCGGATCGTACCGGGCGGACGGCGTCACCACTGCCGGCTGACGCACTGTCAGGGGCGGGTGCGCGCTGCGCTACACAGTGGCAGTTGTCCACACCGGCCGCCGGTGGGAGCGTGCGGTATCCACGAACGCCGCTGAAGGGTTGCCACGATGACCGATGACCTGCTGGCCCGGCACCGGGCCGTGCTGCCGTCCTGGATGCCGTTGTACTACGCCGAGCCGATCGAGCTGGTCTCCGGCTCGGGCCGCCGGGTCACCGACGCGCAGGGTCGCAGCTACCTGGACTTCTTCGGCGGCGTGCTGACCAACATGATCGGCTACGACATCCCGGAGATCCGCGAGGCGGTCGAGCGTCAGCTCGCCACCGGCATCGCGCACACCTCGACGCTCTACCTGATCCGCCAGCAGGTGGAGTTGGCCGAGAAGATCGCCCAGCGCTCCGGCATCCCGGACGCGCGGGTGTTCTTCACCAACTCGGGCACCGAGGCGAACGAGGCGGCGCTGCTGGTGGCCACCAACTACCGCCGCTCGCACCAGGTCCTGGCCGTGCGCAACAGCTACCACGGCCGGTCGTACGCGGCGATGGGCGTCACCGGCAACCGCAACTGGTCGGCCAGCGGCCTCAACCCGCTCCAGGTGGCCTGGCTGCACTCGGGTGACCGGGTGCGCGGCCTGCTGGCCCGGCTCAGCGCCGACGAGCAGGTCGACGCGGCGGTGGAGGATCTGCGCGAGGTGTTGGCCACCCAGACCGCAGGTGACGTGGCCGCGTTGATCGCCGAGCCGATCCAGGGCGTTGGCGGTTTCGTGTACCCGCCGGACGGGCTCTTCGCCGGCTGGAAGAAGGTCCTCGACGAGCACGGCATCCTGTTCATCGCCGACGAGGTGCAGACCGGTTGGGGGCGTACCGGGGAGCACTTCTGGGGTTACCAGGCGCACGGCGTCACCCCGGACCTGCTCACGTTCGCCAAGGGCATCGGCAACGGGTTCGCCCTCGCGGGGGTGGTCGGCCGGGCGGAGGTGCTGGAGTCGGTGTCGGCCATCAGCTTCTCCACCTTCGGCGGCAACCCGATCTCCACGGCGGCCGGCAACGCGGTGCTCGACTACCTGATCGAGCACGATCTCCAGGCGAACGCGGCCCGCGTCGGCGCGATCCTCGCCGACGGCCTGCGGTCCGCCGTGGGCGGTCTCGACTGCGTCGCCGAGGTACGCGGAAAGGGGCTGATGCTCGGCGTCGAGTTCGTTCGGCCGGGCAGCAGTGAGCCGGACCCGGCTCTCACCAACCGGGTCTTCGAAGCCGCCCGGGACGGTGGCCTGCTGGCCGGCAAGGGCGGTCTCCACGGCAACGTGCTGCGGATGGGCCCACCGTTGACGCTGACCGAGGAGGAGGTTCGTGAGGGCCTGGCGATCCTCGTCGACGCGATCCGTTCGGCGGCGGGGGTGGCGGCGTGAGCATCGGTCACTTCGTCGACGGCAAGCGGGTGAGTGGCACGTCCGAGCGGCGCGGTGACGTGTTCGACCCGGCGACCGGTCGGCGTACCGCTGAGGTGGAGCTGGCCTCGACCGCGGACGTCGACGTCGCGGTGCAGGCCGCCGCCCGTGCGGCGCGGTCCTGGCGGGACGCGTCGCTGGCGCGGCGCTCCGCGGTGCTGTTCGCCTTCCGCGAGCTGGTGCACGCCCGTCGGGACCGACTGGCCGAGGTGGTCACCGCCGAGCACGGCAAGGTGCTCGCCGACGCCGCCGGCGAGGTGCAGCGCGGCCTGGAGGTCATCGAGTACGCCTGCGGCCTGCCCTCGGCGCTGCGCGGCGCCTTCAGCGAGAACGTCTCCACCGAGGTCGACTCGTACACCATCCGGCAGCCGCTCGGGGTGGTGGCGGTGATCTCCCCGTTCAACTTCCCGGTGATGGTGCCGCTGTGGTTCGTGCCGGTCGCGGTGGCCTGCGGCAACGCGGTGGTGCTCAAGCCGAGCGAGAAGGACCCGAGCGCGGCGCTGCTGCTGGCCGAGTGGTTCGCCGAGGCGGGCCTGCCCGACGGGGTGCTCAACGTGGTCAACGGCGACAGGGAGGCGGTCGACGCCTTGTTGGAGCACCCGGAGGTGCGGGCGGTGTCGTTCGTCGGCTCCACCCCGGTCGCCCGGTACGTCTACCAGCGCGGCACGGCCGCCGGCAAGCGGGTGCAGGCGCTCGGTGGGGCGAAGAACCACATGGTGGTGCTCCCGGACGCCGACCTGGACCTGGCCGCCGACGCGGCGGTCAACGCCGGGTTCGGCTCGGCGGGGGAGCGGTGCATGGCCATTTCGGTGCTGGTGGCGGTGGAGCCGGTGGCGGACGCGCTGGTCGAGCGGATCGCCCAGCGGGTGACCGGTCTGCGCACCGGCGACGGCCGACGGGGCTGCGACATGGGCCCGCTGGTCACCGCCGCGCACGCGGCGAAGGTGCGCTCCTACGTGGACGCCGGGGTGACCGCCGGCGCGGTGCCGGTGGTGGATGGGCGGGACGTGACGCCGGACGGCGACCCGAGCGGTTTCTGGCTCGGCCCGACGCTGTTCGACAGGGTGACCCCGGACATGTCGATCTACACAGACGAGATCTTCGGACCGGTGCTGAGCGTGGTCCGGGTCGGCTCGTACGACGAGGCGGTGGACCTGGTCAACGCCAGTCCGTACGGCAACGGCACGGCGATCTTCACCAACGACGGCGGCGCTGCCCGGCGCTACCAGCACGAGGTGGAGGTGGGCATGGTCGGGATCAACGTGCCGATTCCGGTGCCGATGGCGTACCACTCGTCCGGCGGCTGGAAGTCGTCCCTCTTCGGTGATCTGCACGCCCACGGTGAGGACGGGGTGCGCTTCTTCACCCGGGGCAAGGTCGTCACCAGCCGCTGGTTGGATCCGCGGCACGGTGGGGTCAACCTCGGGTTCCCCACCCAGACCTGAGCAGTCGCAGCACGCCCGCCCCGGCCAGGTACGCCAGCAGTGCCGGGACGGGCGTGCCGAGCGGCTCCGGGGCGCGGGAGGCCGTCGCACTGTTGAGCAGCAGCGCCGCCACCACGGCGGCGTAGGCGGCCACCGTCAACGCCGTTCGGGCTGGCGTGCCGCGACCGGTCCGACGCCCGGTGCGAAGCCGGCCGGTGCGCGCCTCCACCGGGCCGAAGATGGCGACCAGCACCGCCAGAACGGCGCTGAGCAGCAGCAACCACGGCACCCGCCAGGCCCACCAGGCGGCGCTGCCGACCGCCGGGGTGGGCAGCGCCCCGATCGCGTCGAGCACTCCGATCAGCAGGATCGCGGCGGTCAGGTGCCAGAGGAAGACGGTGAGCACCACGAGGTTGACGCCGATCACCAGCGACCAGGGGCCGGTGCGGCGCAGCAGGCGCTCTGCCGGGCCGGACAGCAGCAGGATCAGACCGAGCTGGCCGGCGGCGACGGCCAGCAGCGCGAGGCTGGGCGGCGCGGCGTTGTCCAGGCGCTCGCCGGGCACGTGCAGCATGACCACCGGCCACGGGCCGGGCCCGGTGAGCAGCAGTACCGTGGCCAGGCCGCCGGCCAGGAACACCAACCCGGCCCGCCGCGAGGTGGGCAGTCGTCGCCAGCGGCGTACCCCCGGACGGTCGTGGGCCGACGGCCCCGCGGCGGGCGGCGGGCCGGCTTCCGGCGGTGTCGCGGCGGTGTCGCCCGACGGCTCGGTGGGCGGCGGCGTCTGCCGGGTGTCGTGCCAGGCGAAGCCGAGCTGGTGGACGGCCAGCCAACCGAACAGGTAGTTGCCGTAGCTCAGTTCCTCCGGCCCGCTCAGCCGGCCGAGGTCGCCGAGGCCGACCAGGGCGACGAGCACCAGCGGTACGGCCAGGCCGAGGCGGCGGTGCAGCGCGTACATCGGTGGGGTGAGCGCGACCACCGCCAGGTAGGCGACCAGGAACCAGAGCGGAATGGTCGCGAACCAGAACACCTCGCGGATCCTGGTCGGGTCGGTGCCGCGCAGCCAGGCGACCGCCGCCCCGGCGGTGAGTACGAGCAGCAGCGTGCTGGTGGGGCGGACCAGGCGGGCACTGCGGTCGATCAGCCAGCCGGCGGCGTCGCCGCCGCGGGCTCGCAGGCGGGTCAACGAGGCCGCGTTGGCGTAGCCCCCGACCAGGAAGAAGACGGGCATCACCTGGGCCAGCCAGGTCAGCGGGTACGCCCAGCGCAGGTCGCCGAGCGCGGAGTGCCCGGTGACCTGCCCGGCGGCGTCGCGTCCGATCGCCGTGACGCCCCAGTGTCCGAAAACGACCATGGTGATGGCGAGCGCGCGGAGCAGGTCGACGTACCGCTCCCGCCCAGCGGGGGTGCGCTCGGCCAGTTGGCGCAGACGGCGCATCGCCCAAGGCTAGGCGACCTGGCGGCGGCTGGTGGCGATAACGGTTCGACCCTGAGGACTTGAAGTCCGAGCCCGGCTGTCGTAGAAATTCTTCAGAAATAGAGCATGAACTGAAGAGAACTACCGCCCCTCGCGCGGCGGACGCCTCCCCCACAGACCGGCGATCCGCCCGACCCGACCCGAGGAGAACCCATGAACAGGCGTGACGTCCTGCGGCGCAGCGCCGCCGCCGGCCTCCTGGCCACCCCCGCCGCCGGCCTGCTGTCCGGCTGCGCCACCAGCGGTGGCGGCGACAAGAACGATGCCGAGACCTACCAGGGCACCAAGAGCGCGCAGAATCCGCTCGGCGTGAAGGAGGACGCCCCACTCGAGGTGGTGATCTTCGGCGGCGGGTTCGGTGAGGAGTACGCCAAGGCCCACGAGGCCATGTACACCGAGAAGTACCCGAAGGCGAAGATCAAGCACTCCTCCACCCAGGAGATCAGCAAGACCCTCCAGCCGCGCTTCGTCGACGGCACCCCGCCGGACGTGGTCAACAACTCCGGCTCCAGCCAGATCGACTTCAACGGCCTGGTCAGCCAGAACGCCCTCGCCGGTCTCGACGACCTGCTGGCCGCCCCGAGCCTCGACATCCCCGGCAAGACGGTCAAGGACACCCTGCTGCCCGGCGCGGTCGAAGTCGGCTCCTACGACGGCAAGTTCCTGGTGCTCAACTACACCTACACCGCCTACGGCATCTGGCACTCCGCCAAGCTCTTCGCCGACCGCGGCTGGACGTACGCGAAGACCTGGGACGACCACATCGCGCTCTGCAAGCAGATCAAGGCCGCCGGCATCGCCCCCTGGACGTACGCCGGTCTGCACCCCCGCTACATGAGCTGGCCGCTGATCTCCACGGCCATCAAGTTCGGCGGCCCGTCCGTGGCGACCGCCATCGACAACCTGGAGCCGAACGCCTGGAAGTCCGACTCGATGCGCGCCGCCGCCGACGCCTGGCACCAGATCGTCAAGGACAAGTACATCCTGGAGGGCTCGCCCGGCCTGGACCACAAGCAGTCGCAGACCGCCTGGTGTCAGGGCAAGGCCGCCTTCATCTCCTGCGGCTCCTGGCTCGAGAGCGAGCAGAAGGACGTCACCCCGGCCGGGTTCAACATGACCATCGCACCGACGCCGAGTCTGGGCAGCGGCGACAAACTGCCGTTCGAGGCGATCCGGGGCACCGCCGGTGAACCGTTCATGGTGCCCGCCAAGGCCCGCAACGTCGCCGGTGGCCTGGAGTACTTCCGGACCATGCTCTCCAAGAAGGGCGCCCAGGACTTCACGAAGAAGGTCGCCAGCCTCACCGTGGTCGCCGGTGCCACCGAGGGCGTCGAGTTGCCGTACGGGCTGAGCACCGTGGTCAAGGCTCTCGACGCGTCCGGCGCCAACGGCTTCAACTGGGTCTACAACAACTTCTACCGCAAGCTCGAGCGCAACCTCGTCGACGCCGCCTGCGGCGAGTTCTTCAGCGGCCGGATCGGCCCCGCGGAATTCCTCGACCAGTGCCAGAAGGGCGCCGACTCGATCGCCCAGGACAGCTCGATCAAGAAGTACAAGCGAGCGGCCTGACCGCCCGGCCGGTGGGGGAGAGGTTCGCCCCCACCGGCCGTACCCCATCGGAAAGGTCCTCCCCGTGAAACATGGCAAGTGGCCGCTGATCGTCACGTTCCTGGTGCCGCCGGTGCTGCTGTACGTGTTCTTCGTCGTCTCGCCGTACCTCCAGGCGTTCCAGATCTCCACCACCGACTGGCTCGGCTACTCCGCGGACGCCAACCCGGTCGGCCTGGCCAACTTCAAGACCCTCTGGCACGACGACTACGTGTGGAACGCGCTGAAGAACAACGCGATCCTGCTGGGTCTGGTGCCGGTGCTGACCATCGTGCTCGGGCTCTTCTTCGCCACCATGCTCGCCATGGGTGGGCGTAAGGGCAGCGCCGGCGTGACCGGCGTACGCGGCGGCGCGTTCTACCGCACGGTCTACTTCTTCCCCCAGGTGCTCTCCGTGGTGATCATCGCGCTGCTCTGGAAGGAGGTGTACCACCCCAACCAGGGGCTGCTCACCAGCGCCGCACACGCGGTCGGCCTGCCCGCGCCGACCTGGCTCGGCGACCCGGCGACCGCCTTCTGGTGCGTGCTGGCGGTGATGGTCTGGAGCAACGTCGGCTTCTACGTGGTGCTGTTCGGCGCGGCGATGTCAGCCGTACCGAAGGAGATCTACGAGGCGGTGCTGCTCGACGGCGCGTCCCGGTTCACCACCCTGCGCCGGGTCACCCTGCCGCTGCTCTGGGACACCGTCCAGGTCGCCTGGGTCTACCTGGCCATCTTCGCCCTGGACGGGTTCATCCTCGTACAGCTGATGACCAACGGCGGGCCGAACTTCTCCACCGACGTGATCGGCGTACGCATGTACGACACCGCCTTCGGCAGCGAGACCAAGTTCGGCTACGCCTCGGCGATCGGCGTGGTGATGTTCTTCCTGACCCTCTCGGTGGCGGTGCTGTCACTGCGGGTCGGCCGGCGCGAACGGATCGAGTACTCGTGACCACTCTGGATCAGCCCACCGCGACCTTGGTTGCCAGCCAGGACCGCCCGGTACGCCGGGAACTCGGCGTGGCCAACGCCCTCTCGCACGGCTTCCTGCTGCTCTGGGGCCTGCTCACCGTCCTGCCACTGCTGTGGATGTTCATCAGCTCGTTCAAGACCAACGGTGAGATTCTCGCCGACCCGTGGGGGCTCCCCGGCGCGCTGCACCTGGACAACTGGGCACGGGCCTGGACCGGCGCGCACATCGGCCGGTACTTCCTCAACAGCCTGGTGGTGGTGACCGGCTCGGTCAGCCTCACCATGCTGATGGGCGCCACCGCCGCGTACGTCTTCGCCCGGTACGAGTTCCGTGGCCGCCAGGTCGTCTATTACCTGTTCGTCGGCGGTCTCATGTTCCCGGTGTTCCTGGCCCTGGTGCCGCTCTTCTTCGTGGTCCGCAACGCCGGCCTCTTCAACAGCTGGCTCGGGCTGATCCTGGTGTACGCGGCCTACTCGCTGCCGTTCACGGTGTTCTTCCTGACCGCGTTCTTCCGGACCCTGCCGACCTCGGTGGCGGAGGCCGCACTGGTCGACGGGTGCGGTCACTTCCGGCTGTTCTTCCGGGTGATGCTGCCGATGGCGCGTCCGGGATTGATCAGTGTGGCGATCTTCAACTTCCTCAGCCACTGGAACCAGTTCCTGCTGCCGCAGGTGTTGTTGCAGGGAGACGAGTCCAAGTGGATGCTGGCGCAGGGCCTGTTCGCGCTCTCGGTCAGCCAGGGCTACGCGGGCGACTACGCCCGGCTCTTCGCCGGGCTGAGCATCGCGGTGCTCCCGGTGCTCGCCATCTACGTGGCGTTCCAGCGACAGGTGCAGGCGGGCCTCACCGCAGGGCAGCTCAAGTAGGCTCCGTTCCCGCCGACCACCGTGATCGTGCTGGTCTCGGGCGCCCGCGCACCGGTGATCGCGCTAAATCCTGGAAAGAGTCCCCTCGTCGCGGCCGGAGGGCACTACATCCTGGATCGAGTGCGATCATGCCCGCGCTACGGCGTGGGGCGGTGCGCGGGCCGGTGCGCGGGGCGGTGCGCGGGGCGGTGCGCGGGGCGGTGCGCGGGGCGCGTGCGCGGGGCGCGTGCGCGGGGCGCGTGCGCGG